>CAMCBY010000442.1 GCA_945873015.1 Klebsiella pneumoniae | reverse complement strand
AAAAGGAATTGACGCCGCGCGTCGCGACCAGCGCTTCACGACTCGGCTGCACATACCCTGTTTCGTCGGTGCAGCGGCTTGCGAGCATGGCCGGCTCACCGTTAAAGCGCCACGGCAGTGAGAAACGCGTATGGCATACCGGCAGCACGGGGCCGTGCAGCTTTGCATCTTGCCAATGTTGGCCACCATCAACACTGACCTCAACCCGCGTCACCCGCCCCAGTCCGGACCACGCGAGGCCGCGAATCTCCTGAAAGCCGCGCGCGAGTGGCGCCCGTCCGGGTGATGGCGAGGTGATGACCGACTTGGCATCCATGGCCAAGGTAAAGGCGCGTGCGCGCCCATCAGGCATGAGATCGGTGTACTTCGACGTCTCTTCGCGGCTGTAGACCGGTTCTGCGGTGAGTTTGAGCCGGCTCAGCCACTTCACGCTGATGCTGCCCTCATAACCCGGCACCAGCAAACGCAAGGGATAACCCTGCTCGGGCCGCAAGGCCTCGCCATTCTGGCCATAGGCAATCAAGGTATCGTCCAGCGCTTTCAACAGCGGCAGGCTGCGCGTCAGGCGCGCCGCGTCGCTGCCCTCCGCCACCAGCCACTGTGCCTCCGGCATCACGCCGCATTCGGCCAGCACATCGCGCAGCAGCACACCGCTCCATGCGCTGCACGAGGTCAGGCCGTGGGTCTGCTGCACATCCACACCGCCCGGCCCACGCCATTCGCGATAACTGTTGCCCGAGCATTCGAGGAAACAGATGCGCTCGGTCACCGGAAAACGCTTGAGATCGTCCAGACTGAACTCCAGCGGACGCTGCACCAGGCCATGCAGCAGCAGACGATGGGCAGCGGGATCGATATCCGGCACGCCGCCATGGTGACGCTCGTAATGCAGGGCCGAAGGAGTGATGACGCCGAGCTGGTCGCCTAAGGGTGACCAGGATGCAGTGCTGGTCAAATAACGCGCCGGCGCGGTCAGCCAGCGCTGCGTAGTCTCATAACGTGCGCGCTGGCCATAAGCCGTGACCGGCAGACCCGGCACACCCGGCCGCGGCGCAGCTTGGGCGCTGACACCGAGGCCCAGCAGGCCGGCTACCAGGCTGCCGCTGCCGCGTAAGAATCGACGGCGCTGTCGTGAATACATAGTCGGTCCTGTGCGTGCGGTTGGGTTGCGCTCAGTGGGGTGCTGTCAGTGAGGTCATTCTACGGCTGGCCGCTGGAGACTCGATGGTCGTCGCACGGTTGGCTATCATCACAGCACCAAGACATGCCCATCGGTCGGATCGTATCGGTCCCCGGCTGGAAAGACCACGACCACTCGCAACGGTTAAAATCGTGCTGGTCAACCGATGTACATCGTCGAAACCCGAGCAACCATCCCTCAAATATCGAGACCCCATCCCATGACTATCGCCAATGAATTTTATTCACAGCAGAACCATGGGCCGTTCGAGTACTTCGATCTCGGCGACTTCGCGCTTGAACAGGGCGGCACCATCCCCGGCTGTCGATTGGCCTACACCACACTCGGCACCCTCAACGCCCGCAAGGACAATACGATCCTCTTTCCGCACATGTTCTCCGGCACAAGCAAACATATGCAGATGTATGTCGGCGAGGGTATGGCCATCGACCCGCGCCGTTATTTTGTGGTGCTGCCCAACATGCTTGGTAATGGTCTGTCGAGTTCGCCGCACAATTGCGAACCGCCGGTTGCGATGGCTGATTTCCCGCTGGTCACGATTGGCGACGATGTACGCGCACAACATCGTCTTTTGACCGAGCACTTCGGTATTGAAAAGCTCGCACTGGTGCTCGGCTGGTCGATGGGCGCGCAGCAGACATTCGAATGGGCGGTGCGTTATCCGACCATGGTCCGACGTGCAGCGCCGATAGGCGGCACCGCGCGCGGCACCGCCCACAATCATCTGTTTGTTGCCAATGCCATGGAGATGATCAAGTCTGATCCAGCCTGGGCCGGTGGGGCTTACAGCGAACCTCACGCCGTCAGCGCCGGACTGCGATTGCTCGGTCACTTTTTTGCTCAATCAGGATTGAGCAAGGAATTCTACGCACAAGAACAGTGGCGCCAGATCGGGTTCAACAGCCAGGACGAATTCATGACCGGATTCTGGGAAGCATGGTTTGCGCCCATGGATCCAAACGCCCTGTTGAGCCTGCTGAAAAAATGGCAGCTTGCGGACGTCGCCCGCCACACGGGCGGTGACCTGAAGGCCGCGCTCGCCCGCATTAGCGCCGTCGTCTTCAACATGCCCTTTGCGCAGGACATGATGTTCACCCTCGACGAGTGCCGCGCCGAACATGCACTGACACCACGTAGCACCTTCAAGCCGATTCCGACCTTGTGGGGTCATTTCGGCATGTTGGGTATTGCGCCGGAAGACAAACAATTCATCGACAGCGCGCTGGCCGAACTGCTCGCCATCGAGCCGTAAACGATCACGTCGAAACAGAAGCGGCCGCGCGAATTGCGCTCAAGGTGATGAGCGTGCCTGGCTTGTGACGCGAGGCCGGGCGCCGGCTAACGGCGCCGACCTGGTCTCAGGAAAACGTGATGGGCAGGGACGCCATCACGCGAAAAAAGGACTGCGACCACTCGAGCGCTCCCGGCTCGATGCGCAGACCCTCAGTGCGTTGAGCGAACTCAAGCAGCGCATGACGTGCTTCCATGCGCGCCAGCGAGTTGCCAAGGCAATGGTGGATACCGCCGCCGAAAGCCATGTGCGCCACATTCTTGCGCTCGACGTCAAACACATCCGGGTTCTCGAACCGTGCCGGATCACGATTGGCCGCAGCGAGCATCAGCCAGATCACGGCATCGGCGGGCAGCGTCTTGCTGCCAACCTCAAACGGCTCCTTCAACACACGCCAATTGAACAATATCGGCGTGTCATACCGCAGGCATTCATTGACCGCGTTATCGATCAACTCCGGCCGCTCACGCAACTTCTGTAACTGCGCCGGGTGTTCGATCAGCGCGCGCATGCCGTTACCGATCAAACCGATGGTGGTTTCATACCCTGCGATGATGATGCCGATCGCCTGAATCACCAGCAAGTCGTCGCTCAGTCGGTCGGCCGAATCATTGGCTCTGATCATGGCGCTGATCAGGTCATCCCCAAGGTGCTCGCGGCGTTCGTGCAAAAGCGCCTCGAAATAGTCGGCCATCGCATGGCCTGCCTCACGTGTGCGCTGTTGAATGTCGGGCGGCAGGAACTTTGCAAAAAAGGCGTTTGTCCTGGCGGCGGTCCAGCCGTTGAACTTCTCGCGGTCGCACTCAGGAATTCCCATGATCTTGCAGACCATCCGTGACGGCACGTTATGCGCCATGTCGGGAATGATATCCATGCCACCGCGCGCAAGCGCGTCATCCATAGAATTTTTGACCGTGAGTCTGACCTCGTCTTCCATGAGTCGCGTGGTTTTGGGATTCAGCGACAGGGTGGCCAGCCGGCGCAGCCGCTGATGCTCAGGGTCGTCTTTGTTGAGCATGAACTCGAGGAAACTGCCGCGTTTGTCGAGCGGGTCAAAGTTGGGCGACTCACCGTTGAGCAGCGTCATGCTGGTATTGGCCTCGCGAAAAATCCGCGCAAGGTCGTCATAGCGACTGATGCGCCACGTGCCGACCGGCGTGAGGTTGACCGGATCACGCTCACGCAGACCGCGCAAAGCGGGATAAGGGTCATCGCGAAAACTCGCCTCAAACGGGTCGGCACCACACCAGTCGCCTCCCGGCACCCCTGTCAGCACTTCGCTCATGTCTGTTTCCTCGTCAATTGTTAGGTGTTTCAGGCGCCGGCTGCACAGG
>CAMCBY010000441.1 GCA_945873015.1 Klebsiella pneumoniae | reverse complement strand
GATTGAGCGTCTGCATCGGCTGCTGTTGGCGGTAAGCGTGGTGGCGGTGCTGGGCGCGGCGGCCGGCAGCCACGGCTGGCGGATGTAGCGCTCACGCCCTGCTCACGTCGGTAATTGCATCGATTGGGCCTGGCGGGGGACAATCGGGCCATCGCGCAGCCATCCACGAGGCCCTTCCATGAACGCAGTTTCCCCTTTGCATCCCGTCGCCTCCGGTTACAAGACGGACCCGATTATCTGGACCCGCTCCATCGGATCAGCGAAATTCGACTACCCCATCGACTATTGGGTGGCGATCCTCGGCGTACAACCCGAGCTCGGTCGTATCGATTTCCTGAGCCGCTGGGAGCCGAATGCCTACTGCCACTATCACCGTCACCTCGGGCCGATGTCGGTCCTGGTGTTGGAAGGCGAGCAGCACATCATCGAGTCCAGCGCGACCGAAACCATACACAAAGTGCGCAAGCCAGGCTTTTTTACCCATAGCCCGGGCGGTGATGTGCATATGGAACATGGTGGCTCGAGCGGTGCCGTGGTTCTGTTCAGTTGCCAGGCAGTCGATGGCGGCAAGCTGTTCGAAGTGCTCGACAAGCAGGGCCGAGTGCTGGCGACCGCCACCATTCAAGGTTTTCTCGACGCGCAGAAACCGCGCGACTGAGAGTCGCCGACGGCGGCCGCGCGTCACTGCGCGGCCACAGCCGTCACCTCCGCAATCGGCGCTACTGCGCCTTGCCTGACCGCATCGACAGAATATTCGGCGGCGCCGCGAACGTATCGGTGCGAGCCGCCTGCCAGAACACCTGAAACACCGGCGAATCCGGCATCGAGTTCAGCAACTCGCCGGGCTCAAGCCAGCTATGCAAAGCCGCCAGCGAGCGCACCTCGGTCGACGACACGCGGCGGATGACATGCTCGGGCCCGAGTTCACGCGGGTGAGTGAGCCCTGCCGCCGACAACATTTCCTTCAATACTGACAAGGTGTTCTGGTGATACAGGAAGACGCGCTCCGCCTTGTCCGGCACCACCAGCGCGCGCATGCGTTGCGGATCCTGGGTCGCGACGCCGGTCGGGCAATGGCCGGAATGACAGGTCTGGGACTGCAGACAGCCGATGGCAAACATAAAACCGCGCGCGGAGTTACACCAGTCGGCGCCCATTGCGATGGTCCGCGCAACATCGAACGCCGTGATGACCTTGCCTGATGCACCGATGCGAATGCGCTCGCGCAGATTGGTGCCGACCAGGGTGTTGTGCACCAGCATCAAGGCTTCGCGCAGCGGTGCGCCGACGTGATCTGAAAATTCCAGCGGCGCCGCGCCGGTGCCGCCTTCGCCGCCATCGACCACGATGAAGTCCGGTGCGATGCCGGTTTCGAGCATGGCCTTGACCATACCGAACCATTCCCACGGGTGGCCGACCGCAAACTTGACACCTATCGGTTTACCACCCGAACGTTCACGCAACGTCTGCACAAAAGCCATCAATTCCAGCGGTGTAGAAAAGGCCGAATGGCGTGCCGGCGAGACACAATCAGTGCCCACCGGCACACCGCGCGCAGCGGCAATTTCGGGCGTCACCTTGGGGCCGGGCAGCACACCACCGTGACCCGGCTTGGCGCCCTGGGAGAGTTTGATTTCGATCATCTTGACCTGATCGAGCGCCGCATTGTCAGCAAATTTGTCGGCGTCGAAACGCCCCTCAGCATCACGGCAGCCGAAGTAACCACTGCCAATCTCCCATACCAGATCGCCGCCCTTCTCGCGGTGATAACGCGAGATCGAACCTTCGCCCGTATCGTGAAAAAAGCCGCCGCGTCGTGCGCCCTCATTGAGCGCCATGATGGCGTTGGCCGACAGCGCGCCGAAACTCATGGCCGAAACATTGAACACACTGGCCGAATAGGGTTTGGCACAACTGTCATCACCAACCTGAATACGAAAGTCGTGGCTCTCGATTTCGGTCGGCGCGATGGAATGATTCATCCACTCGTAGTGCTGCTCGTAGACATCGAGCTGGGTGCCGAAAGGGCGCTTGTCGACGCTGCCCTTGGCGCGTTGATAAACGATCGAGCGCTGCGCGCGCGAGAACGGCAATTCATCGCGGTCCGCCTCGATGAAGTACTGGCGGATCTCAGGACGGATGTATTCGAAGAAGAAGCGGAAATGGGCGAGCACCGGATAGTTGCGACGGATGGCCTGGCGCGATTGCAGATAGTCGACCAGACCAACGACAGACAAAACACCAAAGGTCAGCGCAAGCGGCAGCAACTGATGGAGAAATGGGGTCAGACTCAGGCCAGCGATGGTCAGCGCAATACAGGCAGCCCATGCCCAGTAGCGCTGCGGCAGAAGAGACTCTAACGCATTCAACATGCCCTACTCCTCCGAGGTGATGGCGCGATGGTAGCAGTTCGCGCAAGAAGTTAGCGGTCGGCAGGACCTAAGTCCGTAGGTGCGAATTCATTGGGTGTAGGTCTCAAACTGAGCCTCGGCATCTGATCTTCTGTGGGTCAGACTTCAGTCTGACATTCATCCGCGATGGGCGGCGCCAGGCCGTCTCGACAGTGTCAGACTGAAGTCTGACCCACAATGATCTGGACGAACCGCTAGCGGCTACTCACCAGCCCAGTTTGTTGCCGGAATTCAGCTCAGGACTACCAAGCGGTTGATTCGTAATGTCAGTTTCAGACCTACACCCAATTAATTCGCACATGGAGTTCACCCGCGCCCAATCTCAGGATTCGCCAAGACTCGCTTTCAAACCTGCCAGTTCTTCACTCAAACGCGCAACTGTCTCTTCCAGCGCGGCCACCCGCTCCGCCAGCCCCTCCGCGCGTGGTGCATAAGCGACGGCCGGTGCCGCCGCCACCGACTCGATGTGGCCGCTGAACAGGTGCGCATAACGCGATTCGCGCGCACCGGGGGCACGCGGCAGTCGCGCCACAAACGGACCGTCGTCGCGTGTCATCAGCGAATCGAGTGCGGCCTCGACGGCCTGCGCATCGGCGAATTCACACAAACGCTGGGTATGGGCGCGCAACTCGCCGGGCGTTTGTGGACCGCGCAACAACAACACGCAGACAATGCCAAGCTCCTGCGCGCTGAGTTTTAACTGGCCAAACTCGGTATTGCAGAAGCGCTGTTTGTATTTGGTCACGCGGCCACCGTAACCACCACGGTCGCTGACTACATGGGCCTTGACCAGGCCATCCAGGGTTTCCTGCACGACATGGGCAGTCAGCTCCAGTATCGGGTCGCGATTGGTCTTCTGGTTGCACGCTGCAATCAGGGCGTTCAGTGACAGCGGATACTGATCGGGCGTGGTGATCTCTTTCTCAATGAGGGCACCGACCACACGCGCTTCCAGGGCCGTCAGTTCATGGCTCACGCCGCACCGCCGACATCGGCGAACCTCGCATCACGTTTCTGCAGCGCAGCGTTGACCGCTTCAATCTGATTGGGCGAACCGAGCAAGGCGAGTTGCAGTTCTTCCTCGAGACCGAGCCCGCTGCGGGCATCGGCCCGCCAGGCTTCGTTGAGCAGGCGCTTGGACGCTTGTACGGCATGCGGCGAACGCGCCGCGATAGCCCGCGCCATGTCGAACGCGACCGCCAGCGGGTCGTCAACGATGCGCGTCACGAGTCCGAGCTGCAGGGCCTCGGCCGACTCCACCACGCGTCCGCTCAAGGTCAATTCCTTGGCGACGTCGAGGCGCACCAGGTCCGGCAAGGTCTGGGTCAGCCCCATGTCGGGCACCAGGCCATATTTGATCTCCATCACTGACATACGGGTGTCCGGCGCGGCGATGCGGATATCGGCACCGAGCGCAATCTGAC
>CAMCBY010000440.1 GCA_945873015.1 Klebsiella pneumoniae | reverse complement strand
GACCGACTCGACCTGACTGACCTGCCGGACATCGTTGACCGTCTGCACGACAGTCGCGGCCGTTATGTGATTTATTGCGATGACCTGTCGTTCGATGACAATGACGCCACTTATCGTGCGCTGAAGACGGTGCTCGACGGCTCGGTGCTCGATACCCCCGACAACATCATCATCTACGCCACTTCCAATCGCCGCCATCTCTTGCCCGAGCACCAGTCGGACAACCAGGGCGCGCGCGTGATTGACGGTGAATTGCACCACACCGAAGCGGTTGAGGAAAAAATTTCGCTGTCGGAGCGTTTTGGTCTGTGGCTGTCCTTTCATCCGTTAAGCCAGGACCGTTACCTCGACATCGCCCTGCATTGGCTGCAAGCTTTCAAAGCCGATCTGTCAGACCTGCCGAAGGTACGCGCTGCAGCGCTGCAATGGGCGCTGCTGCATGGTTCGCGCAGCGGACGCGCCGCGCATCAGTTCGCGCGCGACTATGCCGGTCAACAGGCGCTGGAGCAGCAACAATGAGCGACACGCGGCCACCCGAACTGGCGGCGGTGCGCGCCGGTGCACGCTGCCTCGCGACCATGGACGAAGTGAAACAGGCTTGCGATGTCATGGCCGACGCCATCACCGCGCGGCTCAAGCATGCCAACCCCCTGTTGTTATGCGTGATGACCGGCGGCGCAATGCCACTCGGCCTGTTGCTGGAGCGTCTGGATTTTCCGCTGCAGGTCGATTATGTCCATCTCACCCGTTACGGCCTCGCCACCAGCGGCGGCGAAATCACCTGGATTAAACGCCCACCGGCAACGCTGGCCGGTCGTACTGTGCTGGTGGTGGACGACATTCTCGATCATGGCCTGACGCTGTCGGCCTTGCTTGCTGAATGCCGCGCCCAAGGCGCCGCGGAGGTATTGAGCGCGGTGCTGGTGACTAAAACCATCGCCGATCGCGCCGGCCTGCAACAAGCCGATTTCTCGGCTTTGACGCTGCCCGATGAATATCTGTTTGGTTGCGGCATGGATTACAAGAGTTACCTGCGCAATGCGCCGGGTATCTTCGCCGTGAGGGCAGATACATGAAACTCGGCATCATCGGCGGCAGTGGCCTTTATCAACTGCCTGGCTTAAGTGACGTCAGCGAGAGCCGGGTCATCACCGCCTGGGGTGCGCCTTCGGCTGCGCTGACGCGCGGGCAACTGCATGGCGTCGAGATGCTGTTTCTGCCGCGTCACGGCAGCAATCACCATCTGCCACCGCATCTCATCAACTATCGCGCCAATATCGCCGCGCTGGCCGATGCCGGCGTCGATGCGATCGTAGCGACGGCGGCCGTCGGCGGCATTGAATATGCGGCGGGCACCGGCACCATCGTCGTGCCGACACAGATCATCGACTACACCTACGGGCGCGAACACAGCTATTCCGATGGCACCCAGCCGCATCCGCAGCATGTCGATTTCAGCGAGCCCTATACGCCCTCTCTGCGCGCGCATTTGCTGGCAGCCGCCGCCGACGCCGGTATCCCGGTGCGTGCACAAGGTGTGTATGCGGCCACCCAGGGGCCACGCCTCGAAAGCGCGGCAGAAATCGACCGCCTGGAACGGGATGGCTGCACCATCGTCGGCATGACCGGCATGCCGGAAGCCGGCCTCGCCCGCGAACTCGGTATTGATTACGCGAATATTTCGCTGGTGGTCAATCCCGCCGCAGGGCGCTCAACGGGTGAAATCACCATGGCCGACATCGAGCGCGAACTCGCGCAGGGCATGGGGCGCATACGCGCCGTGATCGTCGCACTGACCAAACGACTGGCCCCGTAGGTGCGAATTTATTCGCACATTAACCAACTATCCGGATGCGCTGCCTTGGTGTTTCTAATGTGCGAATGAATTCGCACCTACAACGCGGCGTCAATCCGGTTCGGGGATAGGACCACCGTTATCGCCACCCGCCGCGCCTTCGTCCAGCGGCTCATCACTGCTGCTGCCGGCGGCCGGATCTTCTTCCGGTAAATCGAACGGCACCACCTGCACCAGCACCCCGAACAGTGGGTGGTCGAAATAATGCACCTCACGCAGCTTCGTACTGCGCGCGGCCTTGAGTCGTACCGGCGTGCCGTCGTGGTCGTAGATAAAATCGACATCGACATTCATCTGGCGCGCAATCCTGACCGCCACCGTGCCCTCGATACGTGGCGTCAAAGCCGGCGCGGCCGCTTCGCTGCCGGCGCCTGGTGCGCCGTGTCCTGCCGCGCGGGTATCGATGTCACTCAAGTGCACACGTTTTGCGCCACCGACGCCAAAGCTCGGCTGCCGCCAGGCGGCAGATAACAGCGGCGCATATTCGCTGCTGTTACGCAGACGTCGCTCGACATCGTTCAAACCCCGCTCATTGCGCTCCAAAGCCTTGAACGCAATCGGTGTCGCTGTATCGCCGCCTGGCGCCGCGCCCGGCTCGTCGGCCATCGCCGGCAGGTCGGTGATCAAATCCATGCTGCTGCCGAAATCCGGCAGTTCGGTCATCTCCGGCCATTGCTCGCCACCGGCGCTCGATTCGACGTTGTGGCGGAACACCACCACATCGACCTGATACCAGCGTGCAGCAGCGATGCCAGGCGCCAGCAATAACAGCACCAGCAGACCGGCACGCAACATCGCGTCAGGCCGCCTGTTTGCGCGCCAACCGCTCAAACACGCTCTTGAGTTCGGCAAAACGTGACTCGGCATCGGGCAATTCCTTGGTAACCTTGAGTTTCTCGCCGCCATCCAGACGGTAGGCGCGATCGCGCTGAATCAATTCGATGATGCGTAGCGGATCGATATTGGGTTTGGGGTGAAACTCGATGCGGCCACCGCGACTGCCGAGATCGATCCTCCGTATGCCCAGCGTCTCCGCCTCGAGTTTGAACGAGGTGACGCGGAACAGATTATCCACCGGCGCGGCGAACAGACCAAAACGGTCGATGATTTCTTCGCGCAGGTCGTCCAGTTCCGCGACACTGCGCGCGCTGGCAATACGCTTATACAGAATGAGCCTAGCGTGCACGTCGGGCAGGTAATCTTCCGGCAGCAGCGCCGGCACATGCATCTCGACTTCGACCCGCGCCTCCAATGCTTCGTCAAGATCGATGCCACGACCGGCTTTCAGGGCGGCGACAGTACGATTGAGCAATTCGGAATAAAGACCAAAACCGATCTCCTGAATCTGCCCGCTCTGCTCCTCTCCCAGAATCTCGCCGGCGCCGCGAATTTCGAGGTCGTGGGTGGCGAGCGTGAAACCGACACCCAGATCTTCCAGCGACTCGATGGCCTCCAGACGTTTGACCGCATCGGCCGTGATCTCCTTGCGATGAGGGATCACGAGGTAGGCATACGCACGATGATGCGAGCGCCCGACACGCCCGCGTAACTGATAAAGCTGCGCAAGACCGAACTTGTCAGCGCGGTTGATGATCATGGTATTGGCATTCGGCACGTCGATGCCGGTCTCGATGATGGTCGAGCACAGCAGCACGTTGTGGCGCTGGGCGACGAAGTCGCGCATCACCGATTCCAGCTCGCGCTCAGGCATCTGGCCATGCGCCACCGCGATGCGAGCCTCGGGCACCAACTCGGTCAAGCGCTCGCGTCGTGCCTGGATCGTCGCCACGTCGTTGTGCAAGAAGTAGATCTGGCCGCCGCGCTTCAGCTCCCGAAGAATCGCCTCGCGAATCACCGAGTTGCCCTCGCTGCGAACAAAGGTCTTGATCGCCAGGCGCCGTTGCGGCGCGGTGGCGATCACCGACAGGTCGCGCAGGCCTTCCAGCGCCATGCCCAGCGTGCGCGGGATCGGCGTGGCGGTCAGCGTGA
>CAMCBY010000439.1 GCA_945873015.1 Klebsiella pneumoniae | reverse complement strand
AGCAGCACGTACATCGCGTCGCCGCCGCCATCTTCGATACGCGCCGGCGCAAACGCCAGTACGCCTTCATGGGCGCGCAGCCAGCGTGCCACCTGCGGCTTCAAGACCGGACTCTTGCCCGGCGAACTCAAACCCTTGCCATGGATGATGCGCACGCAGGACAGGCGTCGACCGCGTGCATGCAGAAGAAAATCCCCGAGGCGCACACCCGCTTCACGCACCGTCATACCATGCAGATCGAGTTCATCCTGCACTGGAAACTGGCCGCGCCGCAGTTTGCGTAACACCGAGTTCTGCAAACCGGGACGGTGATAGTCGTGGCCGGCGGCGGCATCATGACTGTCGCTGCCGAGTCTGTGCGGCGCGGCGGGTTCGAGCGCGAGGGCTGAGGGTTCGGGCTCGACCCGGCGGCGGCGTGGCTGCGGGCGCGGACGTTCCGGTTCAATGGTGTCGTAGACCAGCGGACGCACCTTGCCGATGAGCTCGCGAAAGCTCTTCTCGTGTGGTGGTTTGTCGGCGCCGTCGTTCACAGCCCGCCCTTCTCCTGTAGGTGCGAATTCATTCGCACATTCAAATGCACCCGCACAGACCATCTTTACGCATGAATGAGCGAATGAATTCGCACCTACACAAGCGAAGACTTCATTCGCCTGCCAACCACGCCCGTGCGTTGTTGAACAACGCCAGCCACGGTCCTTCGGCGTCCAGCCAATCATTCGGGAACCACGAATACTGCTGGCGCAGAAACACGCGTTCGGGGTGCGGCATCATGATGGTCACGCGACCATCGTCGCTGCACAGGCCGGCGAGGCCAAGTGGCGAACCATTGGGGTTATGTGGATAGCGGTTGGCGAGGGCGCCATCGCCATCGACATAACGCAAACAGGCACCGCGCAGGTCGGGCTCGATACCATCACGCCATTGCGCGCGTCCTTCGCCGTGGGCCACCACGATGGGCGCGCGCAGCCCCTGCATGCCGCGCATGAGGATGGACGGCGATTCCATCACTTCCACCATCACCAGGCGCGCTTCGTATTGCTCCGAAGCATTGCGCTCGAAACGCGGCCAGTGACCGGCGCCGGGAATACTATCGGCGAGATTGGCCAGCATCTGGCAGCCGTTGCATACGCCGAGCGTAAAAGTATCGGCGCGTTGAAAGAAGGCTTCGAAGCGCGCGCGCGCTTTGTCGTTGAACTGTATGGTGCCAGCCCAGCCGCGTCCGGCGCCGAGCACATCGCCATAGGAGAAACCACCGCAGGCGGCGAGGCCTTGCATGTCTTCAAGCGTGTGACGGCCGGCGATGATATCGGTCATGTGTACATCGACGGCGGTGAGCCCGGCGCGATCGAAGGCCGCCGCCATTTCCACATAACCATTGACGCCCTGCTCGCGCAGGATGGCGACGCGTGGTCGCACGCCACTACGCAGTACCGGGCGATGGCGGACAAAGTCAGAGGCGGGCAGATGTACGCTGAGTCCGGCGTCGTCCTGATCAAGGATGGTCGCAAGTTCTTCATCGGCGCAGCGCGGATTATCGCGCAGGCGCTGCATGGCGTGGGTGGTGGCACTATAGGCGGCCAGCAGCTCATTTAATGTCGCGCAATAGAGCTCACGGCCATCGCGCACGATACGCAAGGTGCGCGTTGCATGCGGACGACCGATGACATGGCAGCAAGTCGCGAGCGAGGTGGTGTCGCGCAGATAAGCCAGCACGAGTTCGAGAGCGGGGGCGCGCACCTGCAGCACAGCGCCAGGTTCTTCAGCGAACAGGCAGGCGAGATCGTCGCCAGCGAGGCCGCTGATATCGAGTTCGACACCGCAGCGCCCGGCAAACGCCATCTCGGCAACTGTCACCATCAATCCGCCATCGGAGCGATCATGATAGGCGAGCACATGGCCGCTATCGTTCAGGGCCTGAATGGCGCGGAACAGGTCCGCGAGATCCTGCGCGCTGTCACAGTCGGCGGGGGTATCGCCGAGCGCCTGGTAACACTGTGCGAGTATCGAAGCACCCAGACGCTGACGGCCACGCCCGAGATCGATGAGCAGCAGGCAGCTGTCCGGGTCGGCATACAACTGCGGTGTAAGACTGGCCTCGATGTCCATCACCGGTGCGAAGGCGGTCGCGATCAAGGACACCGGCGAGACCGTGCGCCAGTCGCCATCGGTGGCGCGCCATGCCGACTGCATGGACATCGAGTCCTTGCCGACCGGAATGTTGATGCCGAGCGCCGGACATAACTCCATGCCGACCGCGCGCACCATGTCATAAAGATTGGCATCTTCGCCGGCGAAACCGGCCGGGCTCATCCAGTTGGCCGAGATCACGATGTCTTCAATGCGGCGTATGCGCGCGGCGGCGATGTTCGTGATTGCTTCGGCGATGGCAAGACGGGCCGCCGCCGGCCCATTGAGCAGCGCGACCGGCGTGCGTTCGCCGATCGCCATCGCTTCGCCGCAACGTTCGCGAAAGCTGCTGGCGGTGACCGCACAATCGGCTACCGGCACCTGCCAGGGTCCGACCATCTGATCGCGCACACACAGGCCACCAACGCTGCGGTCGCCAATGGTGATGAGGAAACGTTTGTCGGCGACGGTCGGGAAACGCAACACGCGGTCAACCGCATCGGCGAGTGTGATGTTGCTTAAGTCGAACGGGGTGAGCGCCGGCGCGACATGCACCGCGGTGCGCTCCATGCGTGGCGGTTTGCCGAAAATCACATCCATCGGCAAATCGATGGGCGCGCGCGCAGCATCATCGAGCGCGTGTGGGTCGCGCAGGGCAAGATGTTCCGCGACGCTGGCGTAGCCGACCACCGCAAACGGACAACGCTCGCGTTCGCACAACGCTGCAAAACGTTCGACATCGTCCGGCCGCAGCGCCAGTACATAACGTTCCTGCGCTTCATTGCACCAGATCTCGAGCGGTGACATGCCTGGCTCGGCATTCGGCACCGCACGCAGAGCAATCTCGCCGCCGCGTCCGCCGTCATGCAGGATCTCCGGAATGGCGTTGGAGAGACCCCCGGCGCCGACATCGTGAATCATGAGAATGGGATTGTGTTCGCCGGCTGCCCAGCAGGCATCGATCACCATCTGCGCGCGCCGTTCGATTTCGGCGTTGTCGCGTTGTACCGAGGCGAAATCAAGTTCGGCATCGATGGCGCCGGAGCCCACCGACGACGCCGCGCCGCCGCCGAGTCCTATCAACATCGCCGGTCCGCCGAGCACGATGATCGCTGCGTCTTCGGTCATCGCTAACTTCTCGACGTGATCGCCGCGAATATTGCCCAGACCGCCGGCCAGCATGATGGGTTTGTCGTAGCCGCGCAGCAGACCGCGGGTATCGCCGACCACATGTTCGAAGTTGCGGAAATAACCGTTCAGCGCCGGCCGGCCGAATTCGTTGTTGAACGCGGCCGCACCGAGCGGTGCCTCGATCATGATGTCAAAGGCGCTGGCGAGACGCGGGTTCAAGGGACGCGCGGCCTCCCACGGTGCGGGTAAGCCCGGAATGCGTAGATGCGAGACGCTGAAGCCGGTCAGACCCGCTTTCGGTTTGCCACCGCGTCCGGTCGCGCCTTCATCGCGAATCTCGCCACCCGCGCCGGTCGCCGCGCCGGGGTAGGGCGAGATGGCGGTCGGATGATTGTGGGTCTCGACCTTCATCAGAATGTGAATGTCTTCGGCGCTTTCGCGATATTCGCCGCTGGCGGGCTCGGCGTAAAAACGCGGTGCGTGATAGCCGCGCGTGACCGCGGCGTTGTCGCGATAGGCCGACAGCACGTCGTTGGGGTGGCTGGCGAAGGTATTGCGAATCATGCCGAACAGACTGTGGTCCTGCGCCACGCCATC
>CAMCBY010000438.1 GCA_945873015.1 Klebsiella pneumoniae | reverse complement strand
CTTTCATGCCGGCGCGTCCAGGGTTCAGGCGGTCTCGGCGACGCTCAAACCGAGCTCATCCACCATCGCGTCGCGGATCATGAATTTCTGAATCTTGCCGGTGACGGTCAGCGGGAAACCTTCAACGAAACGTACATAGGCCGGAATCTTGTAGTGCGCAATCTGGCCATCGCAGAACGCACGAATCTCGTCGACCGACGCACTTTCGCCGTCGCGCAGTTTTATCCACACGGCGACCGCCTCGCCGAAGCGCGTGTCCGGCACACCGAAAACCGCAACGTCCTGCACCTTGGGATGACGGAACAGGTATTCCTCGATTTCGCGCGGATAAACATTCTCGCCACCGCGGATGATCATGTCTTTGACGCGACCGACGATATTGCAGTAACCCTCGTCGTCGAGGGTTGCCAGATCGCCGGTATGCATCCAGCCGCCGCTGTCGATAGACGCGGCGGTCTTCTCGGCATCGCCCCAGTAGCCGCGCATCACGCTGTAACCGCGCGTGCACAGTTCACCGCGTTCGCCGCGCGCCACAACGCGCCCGTCGCCGTCGACAATCTTGACCTGCACATGGGGCAATATGCGGCCGACCGTCGAGACGCGTTTTTCCAGCGGGTCATCGGTGCCACTCTGAAAGCTGACCGGACTGGTCTCGGTCATGCCATAGGCGATGGTCACTTCTTCCATGTGCATGTCGGCGCGCACGCGTTTCATGACTTCGATGGGGCAGGGCGCGCCGGCCATGATGCCGGTACGCAGGGATGAGAAATCGGTGATCGCAAAATCAGCGTGATCGAGTTCAGCGATGAACATGGTCGGCACCCCATGCAGGGCGGTGCACTTCTCCGCCGCCACGGCGCGCAGCACATCGCCGGCGTCGAAACCTTCGCCGGGAAAGATCATGGCCGCACCGTGGGTGACGCAGGTCAGCACACTCATGACCATGCCAAAACAGTGGTAGAGCGGCACCGGGACACACAGCCGATCCTGTTCAGTGAAACGCATCGCCTCGCCGACAAAATAGCCGTTGTTCACCACATTGAAGTGGGTGAGGGTGGCGCCCTTGGGGTTACCCGTGGTGCCGCTGGTGAACTGAATATTGATGCTGTCGTCAGGGTCGAGGGTCGGGGTTATCTGTGCCAGTTGCGCGCGCGTGGCAGCGGTGCCGGCGGCGGCGATGTCGGCAAAGCGGTACATGCCGGCAATGGCGTGTTCGGCCATACAGATAACGGATTTGAGACACGGCAAACGTTGGGATTTCAAAGCGCCCGGCGTGGCGCTGTCGAGTTCGGGGGCGAGGTCGCGCATCATGCGCACGTAATCGCTGCTCTTGAAGTTTTCGGCGATGACTATCGCCTTGCATTCAACCTGGTTGAGCGCGTAGTCGAGCTCCGCCAGACGATAGGCGGGATTGATATTGACCAGAATCAGGCCCGCCTTGGCGGTCGCGAACTGCGTGAGCACCCATTCGACGCGATTGGGCGACCAGATGCCGATGCGGTCGCCGGGCACCAGACCCAGGGTCAGCAGGCCAGCCGCCAAATCGTCGGCGGCGGCGTTCAACTGTCGATAGCTGAGACGCACGCCTTGCTGGCAAACCACCAGCGCTTCACGTTCGCCCCATGCACGGGCGGCCTGTTCCAGAGCCTGGCCGATGGTCGTAAACAGCAGCGGTTGTTCGGCCGTGCCGCTGACGTAGCTGGGTAGGCGCTCGCCCATAAAATTCCCCTCCGAATGGTCGTTATCGTTATGGCTGCGCGAGTTTGGCGCGCACGCTGTCTAGTTTGTCCTGCATGGTCTGCTCGCGATCGGTACGGGTGCCGACCTTGAGCGAAGTGAATACGCGCGGCGCGCCCATTTCATGCACGCGCTCGTGGCAGCGTTTGACGACAGCAAATACCGCGTCCCACTCACCTTCAATGACTGTGCCGTAGGGATGGAGTTGCGCCTCTAAACCTGCCGCCGCGATCAGCCGTTCACATTCGGCGACGTATTCCGACACCGACACGCCCACGCCTATCGGCACCACACACAAATCAACCATCACTTTCATGTCAGAACTCCAGATGACGCGGCGTGCGCGGAAAAGGAATCACGTCGCGAATATTGCTGACGCCCGTCACGAACATGAGAAAACGTTCGAACCCCAAACCAAACCCGGCGTGGGGCACACTGCCGAAGCGACGCGTATCGAGATACCACCAGTAGTCCTTTTCGTCGAAACCGAGTTCAACGATGCGCGTTCGCAAATGTTCGAGACGCTCCTCGCGCGCGCTGCCGCCGACCAGTTCGCCGACTTGCGGGATGAGCAGGTCCATCGCCGCGACCGTGCGGCCGTCATCATTGCCGCGCATGTAGAACGCCTTGATCTCGCGCGGCCAGTCGTACACAAACACCGGCCCTTTGCAGTGTTCCTCGGTCAGAAAACGCTCGTGCTCCGATTGCAGGTCGCGGCCCCATTGCGGCGCGTATTCGAACTGGCGGCCGGACTTCTGCAGCACCTCGATGGCATCGCTATAGGACATGCGCACGAACTCGCTGGTCGACACCTGGTCGAGCCGCTCGATGAGCGTGGTATCGACGAAACGCGCGAACAAGTCCAGATCCTCCGCACAGTCTTCGCGCGTGAACGCCACCAGTTCGCGCACCATGTCCTCGGCAAGCTGCATGTCGTCATGAATGTCAGCAAAGGCAATCTCGGGCTCTATCATCCAGAACTCGGCCATGTGACGGCTGGTATTGGAATTCTCGGCACGGAAGGTCGGGCCAAAGGTGTAGACCTTCGACAGCGCCAGCGCATAAGTCTCGACCGACAACTGACCAGACACGGTCAAATGCGCTTCCTTGCCGAAAAAGTCATCGTCGTGGGTGTGTGCCGCGCTGCCGGCGGCGCGATACGGGTCCAAGGTGGTGACGCGGAACATCTCGCCGGCGCCTTCACAATCGGAGCCCGTGATGATGGGCGTATGGATGTAATGAAATCCGCGCCGCTGGAAGAACTGATGAATGGCGAACGACAGCCGCGAGCGGATGCGCGCCAGCGCTCCATACTTGTTGGTGCGCGCGCGCAGATGCGCAATCGAGCGCAGAAATTCATCGCTATGGCGTTTCTTCTGCAGAGGATAATCGTCGTCACAATGACCGACGATGCTCAGGCTGTCGGCCTTCAACTCCCAACGCTGACCTTTGCCTGGTGATTCCACCAGTTCGCCGTGGGCGGCAATGGCAGTGCCGGTACCGACTTCACCGAGCAGTGCGTAGCCCGCGGTGCTGGCGTCAACGATGACCTGCAGGTTGGCCAGGCAGGAGCCATCGTTAATCTCGATGAATGCAAACTCCTTGGACTCGCGTTTGGTGCGCACCCAACCCGCCACGGTGACGGCCTCGAGGGCGCTGGCCGCAGCCAGCAGTTCGACGCAGGGAATACGTCCGGGAAATGCTGCCATAGTGTTTATTCGTCCGGGTCGTAACTTAAGTTGGGCGCCAGCCAGCGCTCGGCTTCGGCAATACTCATGGCCTTGCGCTCGGCATAATCGGCAACCTGATCGCGGCCAATCTTGCCGACGCCGAAATAGCGTGAATCGGGGTGCGCAAAATACCAGCCGCACACCGACGCCGCCGGGTCCATCGCGAAGCTGTCGGTGAGAGTGATGCCGGTACGTTGTTCCACGCCGAGCAATTCCCACAGCAGACGTTTTTCGGTGTGATCCGGGCAGGCCGGATAACCGGGTGCCGGGCGAATGCCGCGGTACTGTTCTGCAATCAGTTCGTCATTGGCGAGAGTCTCTTCGCGCGCATACCCCCACAGCTCCTTGCGCACGCGCTGGTGCAGGCATTCTGCAAACGCTTCCGCGAGGCGGTCGGCC
>CAMCBY010000437.1 GCA_945873015.1 Klebsiella pneumoniae | reverse complement strand
CGACGGTCGTCGTCCAGCAACAACGACTCGGTCATTTCGAAGACCAGGCGTTCCGCGGGGAAGCCGGTGGCGGCCAACACATCGCAGACAAAATTGCCGTCGAAACCACCCCACAATTGCCGCCCCGAGACATTCACCGCCAGTCGCGGCAGCGCCCCGCCTTCACGCGCACACCACTCGACGGCAGTGCGGCACACCTGCGCGAGCGACCAGGCGCCGATGTCGACAATCAGGCGGGTTTCTTCCGCAACCGGGATGAACTCTACCGGCGACACCGCGCCACGGCTCGGATGTTGCCATCGGATCAAGGCCTCAGCACCGGCCAGCGCACCGTCGTCAAGGCGCACCACCGGCTGGAATTCGAAATTGAATTCCTGCCGGGCTAGCGCGAGGCGCAAGTCTTTTTCCAGGGCAACAAAGTGCTCGGCGCGAGTGGTCATCTCGGCGGCGAAGAAACGATAGGTGTTGCGGCCGCGCGCCTTGGCCTGATACATCGCCATGTCGGCGTTGCGCAGCAGCATGTGTGCGTCGGCGCCATCAGCGGGATAGAGCGTGATGCCGATGCTGGCACCGGTGTGTACCACCTGTTCCGCCAGCGTGAAACCTTCGCTCAAAGCGCCTATCAGTGTCTCGGCACAATGGGCGGCGTTCATGGCGTGGTCGATATCGCGCAGGATGATGGCGAACTCATCGCCACCAAAACGCGCCACGGTATCGCTTTGACGCAGACCAGCAGTCAGGCGTCGGCTGGCTTCCACCAGCAGATGATCGCCGCTCTCATGACCGAGCGTATCGTTGACGTTCTTGAAACGATCAAGATCGACAAACAGCAGCGCAAACTGTCGACCGTCGCGCTGCGACTGGCTGATGGTCTGCGCGAGCTGGTTCATGAAGTTTTCGCGATTGGGTAGTGCCGTGAGTGGGTCGAAATAGGCTCGATAGCGGATATGTTCCTCGGCCGCGCGCAATTCGGTGATATCGGTATACAGCCCCACCACATAATCGTCGGCGGTACGGTATTCAGAGATTGAAACCAGAAGTCCGGCCTGCGTGCGCACTTCGATGCTGCCACCCTGCATGCGATGTTGTTCGAGCCGTCGCGCGACCCAGCTCTCCGGCGGCTGACTCTCTTCGCCACCGACCACGCCGAGCGTCGCCATCGCGCGGATCAAGGTTTCGAACGACATACCGACCTGAATGACGTTGCGCAGCGCGGGCAACATGCTCAGCAGACGCTGGTTATAAACCTCGAGGCGGTCGTCCTGATCCCACAAGGCAAAACCTTCCGCGAGCGCTTCGATGGCGTTGATCAGGTCTTGCTGACTGCGACGCAGCGCCTGCTCCGAGCGCTGCAAGGCGGCCAACGCATCGGCTTGACGCCTGAGGTGGCGAGCGCGTGATTGAATCAGCGCCACCAGCACCGAAGCCAGGATCAGCGCGGCGATACGCAGCAGCCACAAGGTCGGCACCATATCGGCCAACCAGCCGGCGCGCGGTCGTGCACCTATCACCCAGCGACCGCTGGGCAGATTGACGACGGTGCGCACCGCATCCCGCGCAAACACCGAAGGCGCGCCATAAAACACACGATTCGGGCCACCGTCGGGCACCTTTTCGCTACGAAGCGCAATCTCCAGTCGAGTGCCGGCCTCGTTGAGGCCGACCAGCGCGTAGAGCTGGTTACGATCAATCACCGCCGATACCAACCCCCACAGGGCGGGCGGGCCGGTCTCAGTCGGCAAAAACACCGCCTCGCGGGCGATGAAGGCACTCCCGCCCTGAATCAGATCAACCGGTCCCGAGATCAGCATGGTGCGGCGGGCGATGGTATTGAGTGCCGCCACGCGCTGCGCGGTGATATCACGGTAGGCCAGGCCGAGCACGGCTTCATTGCCCGCCAGCGGGTAGATGTAACGAATGGTCAGGTCCGGTGCGGCGGCAACGTGGCGCAACGCGCTCGGTTTGCGCATCAGACGCTGCACGTAGGATTCGAAGCCGGCCTGATCGATGTCGGGCATGGCGGCGATATAGGTGGCCAGAGCCCGCACCACGTAGAGGTCGCGATAGATGAGCGTTTCAATCCGCGCTCGCACACCGTTCAGCACCGACAGGGTCTGTTCCTGCTCGCGGCGCAATTCGTGCTGGCGGAGCAGGGATTCGACTGCGAACTCGGCAATCGCCACCGAAGCCAGCGTGAGCACAATCACAAGCCAGCCGCCCGGCAGGCGCAGGCGCGTGGGAGTGGCGGGGGCGGACGGTATCAGGGTGTAGGGCTCAGGCCGTAAGTGGTGTCTGGATGCTACAGGATAGGTTGGCAACACAGTATCGAATGAGGGCGGCAGGCAGGGCATCTGGCCGCTCGGTCACTTGCTTGTTGCAAACAAGTAAGCTCGCAGGGAATAATCGGGTCATGGCCGTCACGGTAAAAATTGATCAGAACGAGCGCCGCACCCAGGCCGAGCGTACCGCGCTGTCGGACCAGCGCATGCTCGACGCAGCGGTGGCCTTGATCTGCGAGCGTGGGGCGGCGGGTACCACCTTGAAGGACGTCGGCGAGCGCGCCGGTTACAGCCGTGGCCTGGCGAGCTATCGTTTCCGGAGCAAGGGCGGTTTGTCGGCCTTCATCATCCGCTCGATAGGCGAGGCCTGGTTGCGCGAGCTGCGCCGGGTGGTGCAGGACAAAGTCGGCATCGATGCGATTGCCGCCGCCACCGACGCCCACTTTCGTTTCATCGTTGAGGGCAGCGACGCAATCCGCGCCTTCTACATGCTGTGGTTCGATTCGATCGGACCCGACGCCGAGGTCAAGCAAGTGGTGGCGAATATCCACGAACGCCGCCGTCGCGACGTCGCAGCGTGGATTCAGACCGGCATCGATGCCGGCCAGATTTCATCGCAGGTCGACATTGCTGCGACCGCCGAGCAATTTTGCTCGGCCATTATCGGCATCGTCTATCAATGGCTGGTAACGCCGGACGCGGCGAGCCATATTCAGTTTCTACACGAATCACTCAAGAGACAGACTGCGCTGGTACTGAGTCCAGCGCGCGAGCAACAGGGGAGCACGACATGAACACCAGGCCTAAGGATCTCAGCGATAACGCGCCGGACGACGCCGCCGCCACCACGCCCATGCGTTTCGTGACAGCCGCTTCGCTGTTCGACGGACACGACGCCGCCATTAACGTGATGCGCCGCCTGATCCAGGGTGAAGGTGTCGAGGTCGTGCATCTCGGCCACAACCGCTCGGTCGCCGATGTGGTGCGTGCCGCCATCCAGGAAGACGCCGACGGCATTGCGATCAGCTCCTACCAGGGCGGCCATAACGAATATTTCCGCTACATGGTCGACATGTTGCGCGAAGCCGGCGCCGGCCACATCCGCGTATTCGGCGGCGGCGGTGGCACCATCACCCCGGAAGAAATCGAAGTGCTGCAGAACTACGGGGTCGAGCGCATTTACCATCCCCACGACGGCATGCGCATGGGCCTGCTTGGCATGATTTCGGACCTCGTGCAGCGCACCGAGACCGCAAGAGTAGCGAGCAAGGCACCTGAGCAGGCGAACAGCGACAACTACCTTGCTATCGCACAGATGCTGTCGGCGCTCGAAGATGGCGTGATCGCCGGCAGCAGACTCGATACCTTGCGTAAAGAGTGGCAACTGGCCGGCAAACATGTGCCCGTCATCGGCATCACCGGCACCGGCGGCGCCGGCAAGAGTTCGGTCACCGATGAAATCCTGTCGCGCTTCTGCCAGTACTTTCCCGACCGTAAAATTGCGGTGCTGGCGGTCGATCCGACCCGTCGCCGTACCGGTGGCGCACTGCTCGGCGATCGCATCCGCATGAACAGCCTGCGTCATGAGAATCTCTACATGCGCTCGATGGCG
>CAMCBY010000436.1 GCA_945873015.1 Klebsiella pneumoniae | reverse complement strand
GTTGCTGACACCTTCTTTGATCTCGGCGCCACCAAAGGTGAAATCTTCGTAGTGCTTGAAGGCAATACTGCGCGGCGCGAGCTGGGTGCGCAGCTTGACCGCCGCGTTCCCCGCAGCGCCACCCGACAAATACCCGACATACACATCGAGCGGCACCTCGGGTGGATTGACCAGCGCTTTGCCGGGCGCCTGCAACAGAGCCTTCATCGAAGGTACGCGGAATTGTTCGACACGGAATCTGGCGCTGACCACACTCCACTGCTCGCGTTCATCGACCTTGGTCAACAGTCGTACTTCGTACTCACCGAGCTTGGCTTCCTTGGGTATCGACCAGTTCGAGAGCGCGACACCCTGGCCATCGAAACTGACCGGCAGCGTCACGCGCTCGTCGCTGCCGAGATGCACCACACTCACTTCGATATTGGCATTCGCCTGCGGGGGCAGGCTGAAACCCTGCGTGCCGTGCTGGCGCAGAAAATGTTTCATCGCGACCGTTTCGCCGGCGCGGAACAGACTGCGGTCCAACACACTGTGGGCGAGCGTGGCATCGCCGCTGTAGCCGACCGGCATGTTGAAATCCGCCGGCGCGATGCCGTCATGCCATTGCGACAGCGCAAAACTCAAGTCTTCGCCGAGTCGCGCAGTGACTATCAAGGGCGCCTGCGCCCACGATTCACAATAGTCATTGCCGTGGGGGTTGCCGAGCGAGGTGTCGATACGCGCGATACCGTCGTCTGCGGTCGTGCCGCTCCAGCGCTTCTCGCCTGAACAATAGTCGGCGACCACCACTTCCGCGCCGGCGACCGGTAGTCCGTCGGCGAGGCGTGTGACCCATACCAGCGACGTTTCGCGACCCCATTGAAAATGGACGGCGAGATCAGTGACCAGTGCGGCGGTCGCGACATAACGCGGCACACGGCGCCCGAGCAGCGCGGCACCGAGCTCGGCGCTTTCGAGTTCGACCACGTACAAACCCGGCTTGGTCAATGGAATGCCTATCACCTGGAAATTGTGATCGCCGGCGGGATTAGGCAGCGTGAAGGGCTCAGTGGCATCGTTGCTGCCGAACACCGAACGCGCACCGGTGGTCTCGTGCCAGTTCGACTTGCCCGCGCCATCCACCTGCCACTCACCGGACGGCGCCATCGCCTGACGCACGCGTCGCAGCCAGCCACCGATGGCGGCGCCATCGGTAATACGCAAGGCCTGCGCGACAGGCGCCGGCAGCGGACCGATCTTCTTGCCGGGCAGCGCGGTTTCAATCTTGCGCAAGGTCACCGGCAGCACGCCCCCGGTACTCGCTTCGAGAATGCCGAACTCGGCGCCGAATTTGGCGAGCGGCGGATACGCATCGAGCTTCACCGCCAAGGGGAAACGGGCGAGATTGTCCGGCACACGACCGGCGTCATCGCTGAAGTTTTCGGGCAAAGAGATCTTGAGTGTGCCGTGTTCCGCGAACGGTGGCGCGAAACTCAGCGATTCCACCGTCACGCTGCCCTCAGCCGGCGCGTCGGGGGTGTGCTGCTTGCCGGTCTCGTCGCTGAGCTTGACCTGGGCCGCACTCGCGACCGGCACCGGCGAAGAAAACTCGACACGCACCGGTAGCAGTGGCAGACAGTCAGCGCGCGGGTTGACCCGTTCACATTCAACCCGCACGTTGAAGGCCGGGCGAGTGTGGAAAACAAGGGTCTGATCCTGACGGGTGGCGATGCCGTGCTCGGTCGCGATACCCGCGCCCCACACCAGTCGTACATCGCTGTCGGGCGGCAACTGGCGCTGGCAGCGCACCACCAGCAACTGCTCTTCGGCACGCTGAAGGTCCTCACTTTGCAGTTTCTCGATGCTCTGCTGACCCGACTTCCACAGGATGGAAAAATACTGGTAACCGAGCGCTCGGCGCTGTGCGAGCACGGCGCTGCGCGCCTCGCCGCGCAGGATCTCGAGCGGCACCCGCTCGGCGAGATTGGCGATGGTGCAACTGGCGTGGGCGCTAACGCTGGTTTCATCGGCCGCTGCATCGAGCGCGAGAATGAAGGTCTGGTCAGCATCGATGTTGCCGTCGCCCTCATAGGGCATGGACTTGCGCACGGCCGGGCCGCCGGTATCGAACTCGAACACCGGATGTTCTGCAAAGGCGACACCGGCCATATCGTGCAGCGCATCTTTCAAGGTGAAATGGCAGACCCTGCCGGCCGGCAGTTCGGTGGCGAAGTCATACACCCAGTTACGCGCGTCAGCCCAACGTCCGCGACCGGCCGCGGCACAATCGACGCTGAAGGGCTCGGGCAGACGCGGATCTCCCAAAGCGACCATCGGCGTAGCGAAGCGCACGCTGACCTGGCGCACATCTTTCACCGAGCCTTGTGGCGAGAACATTTCGACACCCGGCGTGGCGGCTGCGGCCGCTGCACTGAACACCCCCAGCAGCATCAGCAACAGCAACAGCCGTCCACTGCGCGGCGCGCTGCGCGTTGCGAGATGCCTGGTCATATCCTTCGCTCTCCTCGTCGTGCGTCGTCGCTGGCGCGCATTGTCGCTGTGGCCGGCTGCGGCTATCGTACACGCACCGCCGGGGGGCGCAGCACGGGGATGGATGAGATGACGGATGTGAAGCTCGACACTGCAACAAAAACGCCTGTGCCCTGGTATGTATGGGCGCTGATTGCGGTGCTCGGTGCGGGCGCGGTGGGCGGCATCGCGCTGCGCCGTGGCGAGTCCATCAACAGCCTGTGGTTCATCGTAGCGGCGCTGTGTGTCTATACCCTCGCCTATCGTTTCTATAGCGCCTTCGTCGCGACCCGCGTGCTCATGCTCGACGCCAGTCGCGCCACGCCGGCCGAGCGCCTCAACGACGGCCGCGATTTTATGCCGACCAATCGCTGGATAGTGTTCGGCCACCATTTCGCCGCCATCGCCGGCCCCGGCCCCTTGATCGGTCCGACCCTCGCGGCGCAGTTCGGTTATCTGCCCGGCACCTTATGGATCCTGATCGGCGGCGTCTTGGGCGGCTGTGTACAGGACTTCGTGATCCTGTTCAGTTCCATTCGCCGCAACGGCCGCTCGCTCGGCCAGATGGCGCGCGATGAACTCGGGCCACTCGGCGGTTTTGCTGCACTGACGGCGGTCATGACCATCATGGTCATTCTGATTGCGGTATTGGCGCTGGTGGTGGTGAACGCCATGAAACACAGCCCGTGGGGCACGTTCACGGTCGCCATGACCATCCCGATCGCGCTGTTCATGGGTATTTATCTGCGCACTCTGCGTCCCGGCAAGGTGCTGGAAGCGAGTGTGATTGGCGTCGCGCTGCTGCTGGCGTCGGTGGTCGGTGGCGGTGTGGTCGATCACATGCCAGCGCTGCGGACGTGGTTCGATTTCGACGGCCGCGCGCTCGCACTCATGATCATCGCTTACGGATTCTGTGCGGCGGTCTTGCCGGTGTGGCTGCTGCTGGCACCGCGCGACTACCTGTCGACCTTCATGAAAATCGGCACCATCGGCGCGCTCGCCATCGCGCTGGTGGTATTGCGCCCGGACATCCACATGCCGGCCATCACGCCCTTTATCGACGGCACCGGCCCGATTTTCGCCGGCAAGCTGTTCCCGTTCGTATTCATCACCATCGCCTGCGGCGCGATTTCAGGCTTTCATTCGCTGATCTCCTCGGGCACCACACCCAAGCTGCTCAGCAACGAAGCCGACGCACGCATGATCGGTTATGGCGCCATGATGATGGAGTCCTTCGTGGCGGTGATGGCGATGATCGCGGCCTGCGTGCTCGATCCGGGTGTGTATTTCGCCATCAACAGTCCGGCCGGTGTGGTCGGTGCCGACGCCGCCACGGCAGTCGCGACTATCAGCGCCTGGGGGTTTCCGGTCACGGTCGAGCAG
>CAMCBY010000435.1 GCA_945873015.1 Klebsiella pneumoniae | reverse complement strand
CGGCATCGAATACGATGAGGATGTCAGAATCGAGCGCCTCGGAAACTTCTTTCAATACCGCCGCCTTGCCCGGCATGCCTTCGGTGCGACGCAACAGGCGCAACACCTCGGGATGGCGCTCGCCGGCTTCGGTCATGACCGCCCAGGTGTCATCGCTGGAGCGATCGTCAACCGCCACCACTTCATAACGCTCGCTCGGATAATCGACGTCGGCCAGCGCATCGAGGGCGTGGGCAATGACTGCGCTTTCGTTGTGCGCCGGCACCACCACCGTCACGAACGGCCAGTCGGCGGTGTCGATATCGAGGTAGGGATGACGCTGACGGCCAAACAGACGATTCATGGTGAACAGCACATGGCGCAGGGTATAAATCACCATCAGCACCAGCACGCCATACACCACGCATCTCAAGCCAGACAACAACCAGTGGGGCGCGATACCGCTCACGTCATGACTCCCAACTCATGACCCAGGCATACAACGCGATGAATACGCCGATGTCGAACAACAGACCGAACAATACATACAAAATCGGCATCAACAGCAGCGTGCCGGCCTCAAGCAACATGATGTGGAGGAGATACTGATACGGCGCGACCAGCACCAGGCCGCCGATGATCAGAAGTGTGCCGAATGCTTTTTTGAGCAGTGAGTATTCGAACACGTAGTACGAAAACGACAGTAGCAGCGGCACAAAAAATATCAGCACCAGCGCATATTCAAGACCATTGGCGACATGGCTGCCGAGGCTGTAGGCAAAGGCGGCGGGCGCGAAATAGAACAAAACACTACTCAGGAACTGCACGAGGCAGGCGCCCCACAACAGATAACCGATAGGTAGCATACGACCGCGCATGGTCAGAAAGGCTGTCAGCATGATCAAGGCGCAGACCGCGACACTCACACGCAAGGTGTCGAGATCTGGCGTGGAAACGGCAAAGTTCGGAAAACTGAGGCGATAAGCGAAAGGCCCGAACAGTCCACGCACCTGGCTTTCGAGCGCGGCGGGCAACTGCAGATGAGGTAACCAGAAGGCAAACTCCCAGGCCCAGAACGTCGTGATCGCGTTTGCGCTCACGCCCAGCGCGCAATAACTGCCTAACACCAGAATGAGGGGATGCAGCGCACTTGCGCGGCGGAACTCGAGACGATGCAGGGCACGATGGCGCCGGATGACTCGCCCGGAATGGCTCTGGTAGCGCAGCCGCTCCAGCAATCCCCAAGGGGTACCCGGCGCGCGCGCCATGTTCAGAATTCCTGAAACAGACCAACCTCTACGCCATGCTGGTCATAGGTGCTGCTGAGATAACTGTCGGCCACGACATTCACGCCCCAGCGCTTGCCTATCCATTGCTTGCAACTCAGACGCATCGATCCAAAGGTGATGCCGACGTTAAAACCCTCATCGGCGAACGGTTGATAGGCCTGCTCGCCGCCGCCCAGACGCGCGGTGACGATACGTTTGCCATTCTCGGCATGGGACAGCGCGACAAAACCCGAAGTCGAGGCGACCGAGCCGGGATGACTCAAGTTGTAAGTGGTGCCGGCCTGCACTATCCAGCGCGAGGCGCTGTACCACACGGCTTCGAAATTGAAACCGGTATCGGAGTGGATGTCTTTGGCGTCGAAATAGGTGATGCCGACCGTGGTGACCAGATTGCGGCCTTCCAACCAGCGTCGGCTCAAGCTGGTGTCGGTGCGCAGCTCCGGCCAGAAAAAACCGCCGGAACTCGAGCCGATGCTCAGCGAGCTGAACCAGTCGGGATTAAACTGATGAACGTTGCCGACTGCGCCGAAAAAACCCTGGTCGCCGAGACGCGACAACTCGACGGCCTCCGCGCGCCACTGGTTGGAGAGACCCGTATCCAGGCGGCCACGCACATAGGCGCCCCGCGTATCGGCAAAACCGTCGTTAACGTTGTAGTAGATCCCGCCCGCTTCCAGTTCCCCACCGATTCCCTCCGCGGCCTGGCCCGCGAGCGCGAAAAGTCCCAGGCAGGGCGCCAAGGCGCCCCACAGGACACGAAGCGGTCGCCGCCGATAAGTCGGCTCGAACATTCGCATGCCTCGTTGCTCGCGCAAAAGTTACAAGCCGATATGGTATAGGATTCATGTACCTATAGCGACTTTTTCACTTTTTTTGACGGCTTTCGCCCCCAAATCCATGAGCTCGGTCACAGCGGCGGCGATAGGACCTGTCGGCCGCTACCGGCCGAGCGCCTTCAGACGCCCAGCAAACGGGCCACGGCGCGCACGATGCGCGGCCCGCTGTGGCCGTCACCAAAGGGATTGACCGCGAGTGGTCTGCGCGCTGGCCACTCGCCGAGCGCCGCCAGTTGCTCCGCCAGTACGGCGGGCTCCGGCGCGAGCTTTGCAAGCCCGGTCGCGAAAATTTCAGGTCGCTCGGTGGTATCGCGCAATACCAGCAGCGGCACCCCCAAGGCCGCCACCTCCTCCTGCACGCCGCCCGAATCCGATAACAGCAGAGCGCTGGCGGCGAGCAGCGCGAGAAAATCCTGATATCCGAGCGGCGCGATGAGTTCGACCCGCGCAGTGTCCGCCAACAGCGCGTTCAACACTTTGCCGACCGCTGGATTCGGATGCACCGGCGCGACCAGCACACAGTCCTCACGTGCCGCCACAAAATCACGCACGGTGGTCACATAGTCGACCAGACGCGCGCCGAAATTCTCGCGCCTGTGCATGGTGAAGGTCACGATACGGCGCCCATGGTGGCGCGCGAGCAGTGCCGCGAGGGCCGGCGACGGCTGCGCTGCGGGCAAGCTGCGCTGGAGTGCATCCACTATTGGATTGCCGGTCAGCACAATCGCTTCCGGCGCCACCCCCTCGTTGACGAGATTGACGACATTGTCCGTCGTCGCCGCGCAGTGCAGCGCGCTGGCGTGGCTGATCAATACCCGATTGCCTTCCTCAGGATAGGGACTCAAACAATTGAAACTGCGCAGGCCCGCTTCGATATGCACCAGCGGAATGTGCGCGAAACTCGCCACCAGCGCCGCCGCCAGCGCAGTGGTGGTATCCCCCTGCACCAGCACTGCGTGCGGCGCGAGGCGCGCCATCAATGGTGTCAGCGCCTGCACCGTGGTGGTCAGCAGTTCGTTCACGCTCTGACCCGCACGCATGACGTCCAGACGGTGATGCACCGTGATCTTGAGTGTGTCGAGTTGATCGCGCAGCAGATCGGCCTGCTGGCCGGTGACGACGGTTTCGCAGCGCAACACGCTGTGCTCGGCGCAGGCAGCGAGTACCGGGGCGAATTTGATGGCTTCCGGGCGCGTGCCCAGCACCGCGAGCACGCGCTTCATAGGATCAGCGATGGGATAACAAACCTCACAAACGCACTGTAACGCAAGGCGCGCGTCGGCGTCTGTGCACGCCTCAGCCGATCATGGCCGACTGACCTCCATCGACCGGCAGGCATACTCCAGTGATAAAACGCGCTTCATCGGACGCCAGAAACAGCGCGGCGTTGGCCACATCCCAGGCTGAACCCATCTGCCGGCCGAGCGGCACACTCGCATTGCGCTGCTCGATGAGTTTGGCGCGATCAAAACCGGCAGCCACATAGGTCTCAATCGCCATGGGCGTATTCATGAGGCCGGGCATGATCACATTGGCGCGGATTCCATAACGTGCGCCGCCGGTGGCGAGGGTCTGGGTGTACGCATTAAGTGCCGCCTTGGAGGCTTTGTAACTGACCAGGCCCGTGGAGGCGATGGCGGCAATCGAAGAAATATTGACGATACTGCCGCCGCCCTGCGCACGCATCACCGGCAACACATGTTTGCAGGTGAACATCACCGATTTCAGATTGAGCGTGAAGATTCGATCCCAGACTTCTTCGCTCATCTGGGTCGGACCGCAGTCACC
>CAMCBY010000434.1 GCA_945873015.1 Klebsiella pneumoniae | reverse complement strand
CGGGCGCTGCGCGCACTGGCGGCGGCCGCATCACTGGCCGGATCGCGCACCCATGAACGTTTGCTCAACAACATCGCCCAGCCATCGCGCAATTGTTCGAGATTGAGATTGGTGGCGGCGACGAACACATGACAGATCGGACGACCATAACGGTCGATGGTGTAGCACTCGGCACGCGCCGCAGCCTTGCGTGGTGCGCGCCGGTTAAGGGCCTCGCGCGCGGCCTCGGCATGGCTTTGTCCCGGTGCGCGGTGTGGCGCGTTGCGGCACGTGCGTCGATCGCGGTAGGGATTGTTGCTGTGCTCGACTTCCGGCGCGTCGAGATCCGAGAGACGAATATGAAAGCGGCCGCCGCCCGTACCGCGCAAGGTCAGGGTATCGCCGTCTTCGACGCTGAGCACGGTACCGGAAATAGTGAAGTTGGTGCGCGCCGCGCGCTCCTGCGCCATCGTTACCGTCGAAAAAACCAGGCCCACCGCGTAAGCAGCGATAGCCAGAACTCGAGGCAGAACGTTGCGAGTACCCACAGTCAAAAAATGAGTCGGGGATAAAACGCCGCTCACTATAAAGATCAGCATCACTCACCGCCACACGTTTGACGGTGGTCAAGCGTGCCGCTCGCCCCGGCTGTCACCATCAGACCCTCGACGCTCACACAGTACGGTCATGTCTCCAACTTTTAAATCGATACTCGCGGTCATCGACCCGACCACTGACCAGCAACGCGCGCTCGAACGCGCACTCGGACTCGCGCAGGCAGGGGGTGCTGCTGTGCACGCCTACCTGTGTTGTTATTCCAATGCGCGGGTTGACGATTTTGCGGCGCTGGAACGCGCCGAGACCGCAAGACACCAATTGTGGCTCGCACAACTCGCGGCGCGTTACGCCGACCTTGGAAAAACCTTCAGTTTTGAAGTGGAATGGAACCATGACTGGCGAGAGAGTGTCGCGCGCGCCGCCGCGCGCCAAGACTGCGACTTGATTGTGAAGTCGAGCTTCCGCCACGCGCCGGCGCGCCCGCGTATTCTGAAAACCTCCGACTGGTGGGTACTTCGACATGCGCACTGCCCGGTGCTGCTGGTCAAACAGGAGCACCCGCTGCCGCTGCGCTGTGTGCTCGCGGCGGTGGACGTCCGCGCCGAAGACGACGCCCACCGCCAACTCAATAACGCCGTGATGACCCATGCACGGCAACTCGCCGCGAGCGCTGATGACTGTCAATTACATGCCGTCAGCGCCTGTGAGGCATCGCAACGCGTGGCTTTAAGGACACGTCTGGCGACGCTCACCCGTCTCGACATCGGCCGCTGTCATGCGCAGTGCGCGACACCAGAAGATGCCATCGTCGATTGCGCCGCACTGCTCGACGCCGATCTGGTGATCATCGGCAGCGTCGCGCGCAGTGGCCTCGGCGCGCTGACCAGTGGCAATACCGCCGAACGCGCGCTGGACAATCTTGATGCTGATCTTCTGGTGGTAACTGTGCGCCACTGACAGGCGTACCATCGGGAGCACCATGGCAAGCGCGCACATCGAAAGCGGCAAGGCACCAGCGCCCGTCACCGTGCGCGCCACAGCGCCGCTGTGGGACATCGGCTTTCGCCCATTCTTTCTCGGCGCGATTGTATATGCCGCACTCGCGATGGCGGTCTGGTTCGCGGCCTTTGCGTTCGGCGTGGCGCTGCCCGGCGTACAACACTATGGCAGCCTGTGGCATGCCCATGAAATGATCTTCGGTTACAGCGCGGCGGTGATTGCCGGTTTTCTGCTGACCGCGGTGCGCACCTGGACCAATCTGCCAACCTTGTCGCGCGGCCCGCTCGCGCTGTTGTTTGCGCTGTGGGTCAGCGCACGCGTGGCGTTCTGTTTCGCACCCACGAGCCTGGCGACGCCGGCCTTGGATGCTGCGTTCAATCTCATGCTCATCTACGCCGTCGCGCAACCGATCATCAAAGCCCGACAGTGGCAACAACTCGGCATTCTCGCCAAACTCGTGTTGCTCGGGGTCGGCAACGCGTTGTTCTTCCTCGGCGCCTGGCAGTGGGTCGCTGATGGTATGCGCCTGTCTGTCGTGGCAGGTGTCTACCTCATCATCGGTCTGGTGCTGACCATGGCGCGCCGACTGATTCCGTTTTTCACCGAGCGCGGTGCCGGGCGCAGCGTCACGCTGCGCAATAACGCGTGGCTGGATGGTGCCTGTCTCGCCGCCTATCTGGTATTTTTTGTGCTGTACGTATTCACCTCCCACCAATGCGAGGCGGGGGTGCTGGCCGCACTGCTGTGCGTGCTGCACGGCTGGCGTCTCACGGGCTGGTATACGTCGGCCATCCTGACGCGGCCACTGTTATGGTCTTTGCATCTTTCCTACGCGCTCGTGGTGCTTGCGTTCGCGCTGCAGGCGGCGGCGGCCGGCGGACTCGTGGCGACCACACTCGCGTTGCATCTGTTTGCACTCGGCGGCATTGGCCTCATCACGGTCAGCATGATGGTGCGCGTCAGCATCGGCCACACCGGTCGCGATGTCCAAAAGCCGCCGCCGCTGGTCGACAGCGTGTTCGCGCTCGCCATCGCGAGTCTGGTCGCGCGCGTGCTGCTGCCGCTCTTGCTGCCGGCGCAGTATTTCGCGCTGGTGGTGGCGGCCCAGTTACTGTGGATTGCGAGTTTTGCGCTACTCATCTGGCTGCTCGCGCCGATGCTGCTGGGGCCACGGGCCGACGCCCTCTGAGGTCAAACCTCGGTGCATCCTTACATTCCCCGCGCCATCGTCGCCAGCGTCATGCCGGCGGCGCTGTCGCCGGCAGCGGTACGCCGCGCGTTCGATGAATTGCGCGCCAGCGGTGTGCGAATCGCCGTGGCAGGCACCGCGCGTGACGCGCCGGAGTCGCTGCTGCGATGCGGCTACGGGCCGCACCATCTGCTCGAATTGTTCGGCACCCGCTACTTTCTTTCCAGTCCACGGCAGAATCCGGACCTGCGTTTCTTCATTGCCTATGTGATGCCAGCGGGCGCGGCGACGCGTCGTTTATATGCGCGCATCTTTTATAAAGACGTATCGCTTATCTGGCGTTCGGCTTCCCATGTGGTGCGCTCCTGCAACGAGAACTGGGTGGGCAAGGGCGATGTCACGGTGGAGGTAAAAGACGGCTTTGAGACCGTCACTTCCGCCGAGGAAACCACCGACCTGCCACTGGAACTGCAAACCGCGCTCGAAACGCTCAATCGTCAGCATCCGCGCGTGAAAACCGATCACAACGCAGTCGAACGCGTGTTACGCAACGGCCCGGACTCACGCATTCGTCCCTATCGTGACTTCAGCACGCCGCGAGCACGCGCGGCCGACAATCCGCGCAATCGGATTTACGGCGGCAAAACAATCGCCTGGTTCACACGCAAGGGGGTGCCGGGCACGCTGCGTTTTGCGCCCGGCTATGCGCCGGACTTTGCGCGGGGCGTGCTGGAAATCAGCCACTCCGATAGTTCGTTATATGGGGGCGACCTTAAACGCTATCGCATCGTGTCGCACAATCGCGAAGTGCAATACATGTTTTTCGCCAGTCCCCGCCAGGTATGGGTAATCCCACCGCAGGCGACCACCACCGAACTCATGAGTTATGGCGTGCGCACCGTCGGCGTGGTGGTGGACGACGACTTGTGCGTGCCGGGATATGAGTACCACTACCTCGACGACAGCGTTTCTCCAGCGCAGATGGTGAGCCAGATCCCGGCCGGTTATGTCGGTGATACGAGTGCGGTCGACCCCACACGCGCCGATGCCTCGCCGTGGCTGAACGCCTTGCCGGTGGTCAGGGAATTCCGCCGCCGCGTGCTGAAATCCGACGCTTCTTTGTAGGTGCGAATTTATTCGCACATTCACAGGCGCGGCTAGACCTTCTGCCACCACATTGAATGTGCGAATAAAT
>CAMCBY010000433.1 GCA_945873015.1 Klebsiella pneumoniae | reverse complement strand
ACCGCCAGAACCTAGCCCGCGCGATGGTCACCGGTTACAAGGATGAATCCGGTCTGTAAGTGCGGATAGAGTCGAATCTCGGGGCACGCGGCGCTTGTTTGAATGTGCGAATAAATTCGCACCTACACCGGCGCCCCGTAGGTGCGAATTTATTCGCACATTCAAAGTGCCGCGTTCAGTACGGCACATCCACCGCCATACACAGATAACTGACCAGCGCGCTGGCGTGTTTGTAATTGCTCATCACGAATTTGACGAAACCCGGCTCGCTTAAGCGGGCCTCGTCGAAGTTCATGCAGGCAATAAAATCCTTGCGCTTTAAATCGACCAGCAACTCATGGGCCGGGTCGATGCCGCGCGGTGGTCGCACCAGGGTGTCGCCGACCAGCGCCCAGTCTTTCTTGAAGGCAGCCGCCTGGGTGGCCTTTTTCCAGGCATTGGGATTGTCGGTGATGAATTCGCGGATGCCGTTCAGCACCGGCGCTTCGGGATGCCAGATGCCGGCACCGAGGAAACAGTCCCCCGGTTCGATATGCACGTAGAAGCCGGGCGCGTGTACATCCTTGCCGAGCTCGTGACGAAAATGAATGCCGACATTGGTCTTGAACGGGGTTTTGTCGCCGGCAAAACGCGTATCGCGATACACCCGCATCAATGAGCCGCCCATCTTCTTCGGCACGGCGCGGAAATGCGTGGACAACGCCGGCAGCTCAGGCGCCATCGCGGCGATGAAGGCCATCGCCGGATGACGCACACAATCTTCGTAGCGCTGTTTGTGTTCGTTGAACCACTCGCGATTATTGTTTTTCGCCAGTTGTTTCAGGTAGGGAATACAGGTTTTTGGAAACCCTTCGAAGTGCGCCATCGCAATTGCCTTCAGTCCAATAATTCAACGCGCTCGCCGACCGCCACGCTGCCGGCCTTGAGACAATGGGCCCCGACGCCGAGGCACTGCGCACCCTCACGCACGATGGTGCGCAGGATGGTCTTGTCGTAAACCAGCCCGTCCTGCGGCTGCACGGTCATGCCACAGCGCGGTGTCGCCATCGTGATCTCGAGCACCAGGCCACCGATGGCAAGTTTGCGTCCGACCCACGCGTTCTCGGCGAGGCCCTCAAGACCGGGCACGGTCTCAATGAGGAAATTGGGACGAAAACGTCGCACATCCCAGTCAGCGCCCGGATTACGCGCCTGCATGTGGGCCAGTGAGGCGGTGGTCATGAGATTGATTTCTTCATTGTCGAAAAACGTGCCTGGCACCGCCACGTATTCCATCAATACTTCGGGAAAGGTCGCAAAGTCCGGCAAAGGCTCATCGCCTTCACGCGCGAACACGGCGGCCATTTCCTGTCCGAATTTTTCCTCGTCGGGTTTATAACGTTTGTAGAAATCGAGATTGCTGGCCGGTTGCAGCGGCCACAGCCGCGCGGCGCGGCCGATCAATGCGGTCAGTTTCTCGTCGATACGCGGGTCGTCGCTGCCCACCGTTTCGCCGTCGGGAAAACTGATGTCTACCGGCGCGGGACTGCCGGCCAGCGGCTCGCGCCGGTAACGTGCCTTGCACAGCATGAGCGCGGGATACAGCTTGCCCCACTGCACTTCACGACGAACTTCATCGCGCATCGCCCACACCCGGTCGCCGAGCACCCCTTGCGCCGAAACCTCGGCGCGCGCGACGGTGTCGCCCTGCATGGATTTGACCGGAAAACGCCAGATCTCTTTGATCGTTCCAACCGTACTCATGATTCGTTACTCCTCAATGGGTTCAGGACGACAGGCCGGCTTCGGCACGTACATCGAGCGCAATGGCGGTCCAGTCCTTGTCGCCGTGACCGTGGGCGACGGCTTCGCTGAAACGCGCTTCAAGTAATTCACCGAGTCGCATGCGTGCGCCGACGGCGGCGGCGGTCGCTTGCGCGAGGCGCACATCTTTTAAACCGAGCGCGAGTTTGAAACCGACCGTATCCCAACCATGCTGACTCAACTGACGACCGTAGTTCTCGAATATCGGGCAACCGAAAGCAGTGCCGATCACCATTTCATAAAAATCCTTGGCATCGATGCCGTGTTGTTCGACGACCGCGAAAGTCTCCGACAGCGCTTCGATGGTGGTGGCTATCATGAAGTTGAAGTTGATCTTGGCGACATTCGCCGCGCTCGCCTCGGTGCCAAAATCGAAGATGCGACGCGAGAGTTTTTCCAGTATCGGTTTGACTCGTTCCTTGGCCGCCAGCGGGCCGGCAGTCAGGAACGACGGCACGCGAGCGCGCACTGCATCGGGCCGGCCGATGATCGGCGCCGCGACATAATGCACACCGGCAGCGGCATGGGTCGCAGCCAAACGTGTGGCGCACGCCGCCGAGATGGTGCTTATCGAGACATGCACGCCGTCACGGCCGAGCGCCGCCACCACACTGCCGTCGGCAAACACGGCGTCGAGCGCCTGATCGTCGGCGAGGCAACTCAAGACAACACCATGCGCAGCGGCTTGCGCGGGTGTGGCGGCAGCTTTGGCGCCTAGCGCAACCAGGCCGGCGGTCTTGTCTGGCGAACGGTTCCACACCGTCACCTCATGGCCATCGGCCAACAGGTTTGCCACCATCGGTTCGCCCATGAGTCCGATACCGAGATAACCAAGTCGCATAGTCATGTTCCTTGTAATGGCGCAGATGCGCGCAGCGCGTTTGCCGCGGCCGGTGGCTCACGGGCAGGCTGCCGATAGTACCCGCTGACACCGCACAGTGGCAGCGTCCCGAGTGCCGTTATACTGGCCGTCCACGTGGGCTCAGCGCTGCGCCTGCTTCGATTCCAAGCCAGGAGGCCAGGCCCGCGCCGGCACACTCATTGCGCGTATCCACGCTCGCATTTTTCGCTGTCGCTGCAGTGCTGTCACTGTTCACCCTGTGGTGGGCGGGCAGCGGCACGCTGCTCGCTGATTTTGGCGGCGACAATGCGATTTATTTTCTGACCGCCAACCATCATTCACCCTATGGCGTCGCCCACCCGGCGGCGGCGCAATTCGCCAGCGGCAGCGTCTACCCACCACTTTATGCCTGGCTGTTGGCGGTGACCGGCGGTGGCACCAGCCTCGCCGCCGCACACCGCGTGACCGCCCTCATCATCATCGCCACCGGTTGTGCGGTGTATGGTTTTGCGCGTGGCGTGGGTTTGTCGCGCAACGTCGCGCTGGCCGTCGTCATATTGTGTGCGTTCGCCCGCGTGAGCCTGCTTGAAGGGCTGGAGCTGCACAGCGAACATCTTTATATGGCGTGCTGGTCGGCCGCCGTGTGGCTGCTCAGCGCCGAGCGGACCTCGCCACGCGCCTGCCTGCTGGCAGGCATGGCGGTCGGCGCCGCCTATCTGACGCGCAGCTTCGGCATCACGCTGGTGGCGAGCCTCTTGTTATGGCTGTTGATGACGCGGCCACGCGGTGCGTGGCTGGCGGTCGCCGCGGCGCTGCTGCCGGTGCTGTATCTGGCACTCGCGCATAGCGGCAATGCGCGTTACCTGCACGACCTCATCGGGCTTTATCAGGCTCACGGTGTGGTCGCACGCCTCGGCGTCAATCTCGCGGCGGTGCCGAATGCCTGGCTGGGGGTATTCGGCGATGCGGCGCTGCCGGGTTCACTGGCGGTCTTGCCGGCGATGTTGGCCGCGCTCGCACTGCTCGGACTCGCCCTGCGTTTGCGGCAGCGTGCGTTCGATGCGCTGTCGGTGCTGGCCTATGGGGTGCTGATGGTGGTGTGGCCCTACCCGGCTGAATACGAACGCATGTGTTATCCGCTGCTGCCGTTCACCCTCGTGTACGCAGTGCTGGCGATGCGCGTGCTGTTGCCACGCGTGGCACCGCCGCTCGCCGCCGCGCTGCCTTTGCTGCTGGCGCTCGCCGCCATCGCACCTTTTGCACTGCTGGTGGCAGCGC
>CAMCBY010000432.1 GCA_945873015.1 Klebsiella pneumoniae | reverse complement strand
TCAGTACGTTGCGCCAGGAAATCGTCAGGTGCCGCGCTGAGTGCCGCACTGACCGCCGCCTCGGCCTGCTCGAGGTATTCGCCGTTGCCGGTGGCGCGATGTTGCTCGAGTGCAGTGGCGGCACGTTGCACCAGCGCCGCGTTATCGATGATGTTGCGCGCGGGCTCGCCATCGGCGGCCTGCACGCGCAAAGCGAGCAGCAGGAAACTTGCGTACAACAAAGCGGCAATTGTGCTTTTCATCGGTGCTCCTGGCGACGCTGCGCTGGTTGGAATGTGCGATTGAAAGCGCACCTTCAATCGCACGGGACCAGCAGCGCGCCACCCTGGCGCGCTGCTGGCAGACCTCCTTTAAGGCGCGCAGGGCGCGCCGCTGCCGGCGGTACAGCCCGCTTCACCCGGATCGATGTGGCGACGGTCGCGGCCCGACGGCGCATCGGCGAGATAGGGGAAGGCGTTGCGATACGCCGCGTCGTTGCTGTTCACACCATCACCGAGACGCCCGCCGATGTCGGCACTGAAACCGGCGAACGGCGCATGCAACACACCACCTACCACCAGTCGCAAGGCGATGTCAGTGACGTCGTCATACACGCGTCGACCATTGGGGAAACCCGCGCCATCGCCGCCCAGCAACCCGAGCCGACTGGCTTGCGCCGGTGCGGTGGGCGCGACACCGGTATTCAGGCGCAGCAGATCGGCGATCGGGCCGGCCGGCGTGCCGACGGCGGCTATCGGCGGGGCATAGGTCACCACCGGTAACAGGTCGGTACGTGGCGCGGGTGGAATGGCGACCACCCCCGCGGTCAGCGCATTGACCACTCGCGCCAGTGCCGGGTCGAGAAAGAAACTCGCGAACTGGGCGTCGTTCTTCGGCACATCCATGCTGAAACGATCCTTGAAACCGGTGCCAATGATGAGTTCGTTGATGAGCGGATTGCCCATCCGCTGCACCTGGCGGTATCCGCCCGAGCCGGCCGCCGGTAAAGGTGAGCGGCGCACGGTCACGCGCGGCCGTGAGGTCGTGCCCCACACGCCGATGGTGGCAGCCACAGAGTCCGCGGCTTCAACCTGGCCGGTGCGGGTCAGCATCGCCACCGGTAACTCAACCGCAATCGAATTGACCGCGTAACCCGACACGGTGTCGGACGAGAGATTGTCCGGCGCGGCATCCTGGCCCGCGCTCAAGACCGGAAAGGAATGGGTATTGAGGGTATCGAAAGCGCCGCCGAGATCGATCCAGAAGGCGTCATCGGTGGTGCCTGCAAACGCTTTTACATCGCCGGCGAGACTGTGAATGCCGGCGTTGAACAAGGCGCCATAGTCCATCGTGCGCGGCCCGACGTTAGCCGGCACGGTCGCGAGACGACTGCCAAGCACGGTGCGCGAGGTCACCTTGCCCTTCACGTAACGCACCAGGGTCAGGGTGTAGGTTTGTTTCTGGCCGAGGCCGGCGTCGGCTTGCTGACTGATCCTGTCCGGCACAATCGGTGTGCCGGGTGCGACCGGTGCCGGCGAATTGGCGGGTGCCAGCGCGCCGCCCGGCACGCCGGCATACACCTGAAACAGGTTGGGCAGGGTCTGCTGGGTGCTGAAACGTACTTCAAGGCCGATGTCTTCCACAGCATCGTGGTTGTTGTCGACCTTGAGCTCGTAGACCACGTCCGGGTCGAACGGGAACCAGTTCGGTCCGTTGGCCGGTTCGAGCAGCGGGTCGACACCCAGAATCATGGTGACCTTGGGTGTGGCATCGGCCGGGTCATAACTGCGAAAGGCGTAGACGTCGGTAATGTCGGCCTTGTGATCGAGTGCCGTGATCGGCGCCTCGCGATGATTGGCGGCCTGCGCCAGAGGCGCGCAGGCGAGGCTCAAGGCCGCCAGCAATGTGCCATATTTCATGGATGACTCTCCCTCAACAACGAGCAGATGTAGTGCTTCAATGCGGCCTGCACGTGGGTGTGCGAGCCCCTTCACGGCGGCGACCAAAGCGCGCGCTTCGACGGCACTACGCAGTGACGGGCGAGTTTGGATGCAGCTCATCCAAAATCTTTGCGCTTGCGTAGAGGGAACATGGAGACGCTGGGCGGACACAGACAGATTGAACCGCGCCGACAGGCGGCGGGCACTCAGGGCGCGGCTATAATCGAACGCTCTGCCTCATGGATGCCACGCTGCACAAGGTGCCTGACAACGACTCGCTCAATGCGGCCGCGCGTGAATGGATTGCGCGTATGGCCTGTGGTGACGAGGCCGGCATGGGCCTGCTCTACGATGGCACGCTCGGCCATGTCTATGGCCTCGCGCTGCGCGTGACACGTGACGAGGACGCCGCCGAGGACGTGGTGGCGGAGACCTATCTGCAAGTCTGGCAGCAGGCCGGCCGCTACGATGTCGAGCGCGGCACGCCGCTGGCCTGGTTGTTGAACATGACGCGCAGCCGCGCGCTGGATTACCTGCGCCGGCGCGGCACAGTGATGGCGGTGGATGACAACTACTCTGGCGCCGGGCTGGAAGAACCGCCGAGCGATGACGACCCGCTGTCGCTGGTGATGGCGCTGCAACGCGATGCCACCGTGCGCGCCGCGATTGCGACCCTGTCACCGACAGCGCAGCGACTGCTGGGCCTCGCATTCTTCCGTGATTTGTCCCATGGCGAGATTGCGGAGCTCACCGGCTTGCCGCTCGGTACGGTGAAATCCCATTTACGCCGCGCGCAGGACAGTCTGCGCCAACTGTTTCGCGATTAGCCGGGTGCGGATAGAGCTGACACCGTGAACGAACACGACGACAACGATGCGCTGCCCGCAGACCTGCTGGCCGAACTCATGACCGGCCTGGCCCCGCGCCTGCCGGCGCCCGCACGTGCCGCGGCTCTGCGCGCGCAACTCATGGCCGCGCTCAAAGACACCCCGCAGCAAGACAGTGAATTGACGCTGGCCATCGCGGCGCTGCGTGAACTGACGCCGATAGCCGCTGAGCGCTGGCAGGAACGCTGGCCGGGCATCGAACTGTGCATGTTGCGCGAGTCCGACGACAGCCGTTCCTACCTCATGCGTATGCGCCCCGGCAGCAGCCTGCCGGCGCACCTGCACAGTCGCGACGAAGTGAGCATGATTGTCGAGGGCGAGGTGCTGATGGCCGATGGTCAAGTGATGGGGCCGGGCGATATTCAATTCATGCCGGCCGGCGTTGATCACGCAACGATACGCTCACCCGGCGGCTGTATAGCCTTCATTCACGGCGAGCGCAGTTTCCGCCCGCGTATTACCGCGGGTTTTGTCGCGCGTTTTATTCAATACACCGTGCAACGCTGGTCGCGCTGACGACTCAGGCGGCGCGGCTGACGCGCGCCATGTTGCCATGGCTGGCTTCACCGGTGCGCAGATTGGCGACCAAAGTCTGCATGTGCTGGGCCTGTTCGTTCAAAAGTTTGCTGGCGGCAGCGGTCTGTTCGACCAGCGCCGCGTTCTGTTGTGTGCCCTGATCTATCTGTGCGACCGCCGCCGCCACTTGATCGATGCCGGCGCTCTGCTCGGTGGAGGCTGCCGCTATCTCGGCGATGAGTTCGTTGACTTTTTTCACCGATCCGACGATTTCGGCCAGACGTGTGCCGGAATCATTGACCAGTTTTACGCCGTCGCTGACGCGTTCGACGCTGTTCTGAATCAGTGTCTTGATCTCCTTGGCGGCAGCAGCGCTGCGCTGTGCAAGATTGCGCACCTCGCTTGCAACCACTGCAAATCCGCGCCCCTGTTCGCCGGCGCGTGCTGCTTCGACCGCCGCGTTCAAGGCCAACAGGTTGGTCTGGAAAGCAATGTCGTTGATGACGCCGATGATGTCGCCAATCTGTGTACTCGCGCCATTGATCTCGCTCATCGCGGCGACCGCACGGCGTACCACTTCGCCGCCCTGCTCGGCCTGTTCACGCGC
>CAMCBY010000431.1 GCA_945873015.1 Klebsiella pneumoniae | reverse complement strand
CGCCTTGCGCGGCATCGCCGCACAACTCATCGTGTGGCATCACCTGGCCTTTTATGGTCCGCTGTCCGACGTCGCCCGGCCCCTGACCCCGTTTCTTATCGATGCTCTGCATCACCATGCGCGTATGGCGGTGCAGGTGTTTCTGGTGATCGGCGGGTTTGTCACCGCCCAGCATCTCGATGGCCTGTCGCGTTTGCATCTCGGCGATTTCCTGCGCGAGGTCGTGCAGCGTTATCGGCGCACCGGCGGACCCTATCTGGTGGCCCTGGCTCTGGCGGTGGGCGCTAATACGCTGGCCTCGCAATGGATGGAGCATCGCTCGATTTCCGCCGCGCCAAGTATTGGGCAACTGGTTGCGCACGCCTTTTATCTGCATGACATCCTCGGCTATGAAGCCTTGAGCGCCGGCATCTGGTATCTGGCGGTCGACTTTCAACTGTTCATCCTGGTGTTGGCGCTTGGCGCACTGCTGCGTGCCGTGGCGGTGCGTTGCGCGCTCGGCGCAGATGCGACGACCACCCTGACACGCTGGGTTTTTGCGCTGTTCGCGCTCGCATCCCTGCTGTGGTTCAACCGCGACGGGGCTTACGATCACTGGGCGGTCTATTTTTTCGGCAGCTATTTCCTCGGCATGTTGTTGCGCTGGGTGTTGGGCGGCTCGCTTGCGTTATGGGTGTTGGTGGCCTATCTCGGTGTGGTGGTGGCCGCCACCAGCATCGACTGGCGTCCGCGTCTGTTGGTCGCAGCGCTGACGGCGGTCATCATTCTGCTCGCGGCCCATCGCCGCTTTCTTAAAGATTGGCCCAACAACGCGGTCATGGCCTACCTCGGACGCACGTCCTTCAGTCTGTTCCTGGTGCATTTCCCCGTGTGTCTGGTGGTGAACGCCTGGTTTTCGCGCTGGCCCTTGTCGCCCGGGCAGGCGTGGCTGGCGATGTTCTGCGCCTATGCGCTCAGCATGGCGGCGGCGGCGCTGTTCTATCCTTTCGTCGAGGTGCCGTTTCAACGTATTGGGCGTAAAGTCGCCCACTAACGTGCGAATCAATTCGCACCTAAACGGAGTGCCGATTGTGCAGAAAATCAAACGCCGCAAAGTCCAGAAATACGCCTTCGACAACCGCGACAAACCCTGTATGCGGGTCAAGTCCGGCGAAGTCTTTCAGATTGAAACTGACGACGCGCTGTCGGGCATGATTGCCGATGACAGCGACAAACCCACGGTGCAGGGGTTTGCCAGCAAACACTTTCAACGCCTCGCCAAAGCGACCCCTGGACTTTTCAATCCGGTGGTCGGGCCAATTTACGTTGAAGGCTGCAAGGCGGGTGACGTGCTGGCGGTCAAAATCGATTGGATAGACCCGTGGCGATATGGCTTTTCCGGCGTGATACCCAGGATGGGCCCGCTCGGCGATTCGTTGCGCTACAAGGAATGTGCCGAAGGGTATGTACACGTCATCGAGCACCTGCCGGGGCCGAGTGGCCATACCCGCGACGGCACGGCGAAATATTCCGAGACCTTGAGCTGGCCGCTTGAGCCCTTCATCGGCACGCTCGCCACCGCGCCGGAACGGGAAGTGGTGACCTCGGTGCTCGGCCAGGGCCCTTTCGGCGGCAATATTGACTGCCGCGACATTGCGCCCGGCAATACCATTTATCTCAATTCCTATAACGACGGCGGCCTGCTCTACGTCGGCGACGTGCACGGCGGCCAGGGCGATACCGAATTCACCGGCATCGCCGACGAGACCCGTGCGACGGTGCAGATGTCGGTGTCGGTCATCAAGAACAAGCGCCTGCCCTGCGTGCGCATCGATAAGGGTGACAGCATCGTCGCGGTTGGCATCAATCTGCCGATGGAGCACGCGGTCTACGACGCCACGCGTAATCTCATGGAATGGCTGGAAGAGGACTACGGCGTCACGCCGCGCGATCTGTATGTGCGTATGTCCTGCGACCCGGCGTTCCGCGTGCGCACCTATCAGGTGGTGCGCCTCGGCACGCTGCAGCATGTGGTCGGCGCGGAATATCCGAAGTCGCGCTTGTTTGATGCGCTCGCACCGCTGAAGAAGTCCGGCGCTGCAAAGAAGACTACGAAGAAAAAAGCGGCCAAGAAGAAAGCCGCTAAGTAAACGATGATTCTGACCGGCACCGTCGAGGTGCCGGTCAGACCAGTTCAGCGTGCTTTGTGGGTGGCGATGAATTCGGTGGCGAGATGATCGGACCACGCCGCAATGGTCATCGACGGCGGCCCGCCCGGTGCACGGGGCAGCGCGGCGGCGTCAGCGACGTATAAACCCGGGTTGTCGAACACCTGACCATCGGCACCAACCACACCATTGTCGATGCTGGTACCCAGACAGGCGCCACCGGTAGGGTGCACGGTGATCGGGGTCTTGGGCGTATAGATTTTTTTGCCGGTCTGCGCCGCCATCTTGTCGAAAGTGTCTTTGATGCGTTTGAAGATGGTGCTGCGACTGGTGTCGTATTCGATATTCAGCTTGCCACGGCGCAGGGACACCGTGCCGCACATGTCGTCTTCGCCTAAACCCGCAACGATGGTGCCGCGCTTCAAGCGTTCGCGCAGCGCTTTCGGCAAGGGATAACTGTCGACCGAGGGCATACCGCCGCCGCCTATCATCGGCGCATTGCTGTCGCCGCGCGGCCGCACACCGCCGGTGGTCGGCAGGCCCAGGGTTTGATCGAGGCCGGCCTGGTTATAGTCCCAGAAACCGAAATAATCGCCGTTACTGCCAAAGTGTTTGCCAAGCTGCGGCATGCCGGTCAGGCCACCGATGACATCGCGGCTGTGCAGCAGTATGCGCAGGGTGTTGAGCGTGCCGGCGGCGAGGATGACGTGGCTGGCGGTAATCGCTTCGCGTTCGCCACTGTGATGGTCGATGTATTCGATGCGATAGCGCGCAACGGGTTGGTTGCCGAGGCGCACGATGGCCGTCACCTCCGCCATGTCGCGCACCGTCAGGCCACGTTTCAGAGCCGGCGCCAGATAGACCGCATCGAGTGTGGTTTTGCCACCCTTGGGCGAACCCAAAAAACCGTCGTCATTGCCTTTGTAATCGACTTCATAGCGCTCGATGCCATTATCGTCGGTGATCTTGATCGGGTTGTCGGGATCTTCCGGCAGCAGATAACCGAGGCGCGGGTCGGGCGGCGGCGCGGCGGGTTCCAGCACCGGGTTGTCTTTGAAACGCGCCGCCGAGGTGTTGGGAATGCGATGGTCGGCCATCGGCGTGGTTGAACCCATACGCTCCAGCACCGCGTCATAGTGCGGCGACATCACCGCGTCGGAAATCGCTTCGTGATGACCTTCCCAGTATTTGTCCGCCAGCGGCCTGACATTGACCGCCGAATAGACATGGCTGCCGCCACCGACGTTGGACGAGCAGGCGATGGTGACGCCTTTGGCGAAGAACAATTCGAACAGGCCGTGTTTATTGAGTTTCAGACGACTGCCGGGCATCCAGTTGCTGCCGACTGCACGCAGCAAACGGGTCGGCAGTTGCCAGCCTCGCGGCAGCGCCGAACGTTTGGCGATGCCCATTGAGCGCACCGGCACGGTGTCGCGCCACGGGCCGCGTTCGAGCAGAGTGACCGGCAAACCCGCTTCGGCGAGCCGTGCGGCGCTGACCGAGCCGCCGAAGCCGCTGCCGATCACTACGATGTCGATGCCCTTGTTCATGTCTTCGCTCCGCGTGGATAGTGCAAGGACGCGCCGTGGCGGCGTCTGTCGCAGGGTCGCCGCATGTTACAACCGTGGGGCGTTGTTTCGCATCCTCGCTGGCGGTCGGCTCGAAACGGATTGACTGAGGTCAACGCCCCTGCCGTCGCCCGCTATCCAAGCCGGAAGCAGGGCGCGACAATGCGGGGTCGTGCGTCCGTCAGCGGCACGCGCAATCGAATTCAAGACAGCAAAGAGAGGA
>CAMCBY010000430.1 GCA_945873015.1 Klebsiella pneumoniae | reverse complement strand
GCAGACGCATGTCGAGGATTTCTTTCGCCTGACGTTCAGACAGATGATAACCATCGGCCTTCATGCCGAACTGTGGCGCGAGATCCTGCGGCCGCGAGACATCCGAACCAGCCCGTTCCAGCATGGTCATCACCATACCCGGCGCCCATGCTTCGGCCATCAACGCTTCGCGCGCTTCGTTCGGGTTCGGTGAGGCCTTGATCAAGGCGATGATCGGGTCGATGTTGGCGAGCGCGACCGCGAGACCTTCCAGGATGTGAGCGCGGTCACGCGCCTTGCGCACTTCGAACAGGGTGCGACGGGTCACCACCTCACGGCGATGACGCAGGAAACAATCCAGCAATTCGAGCAGATTCAGGGTGCGCGGCTGACCATCGATCAGCGCCACGGTATTGATACCGAACACCGACTGCATCTGGGTGTGACGGTAGAGGTTGTTGAGCAGCACTTCAGCGCTTTCGCCGCGCTTCAACTCAATGACGATGCGCATGCCATCCTTGTCGGATTCGTCGCGCAGACCGTCAGGGCGGATGCCCTCTATCTTCTTTTCTTTGACCAGTTCGGCGATTTTCTCGATCAGCCGCGCCTTGTTGACCTGATAGGGCAACTCGCTGATGACGATACTGGGCAGATCGGTGTCGGCGTTTTCAATGTCGGCGCGGGCCCGCACATAAATGCGGCCGCGGCCTGTACGGTAGGCTTCGCGGATGCCGGCCGAGCCATTGATGATGCCGGCGGTCGGGAAATCGGGGCCTGGGATGTAGCGCATCAGCGCGTCGACATCGAGGCTCGGTTCGTCGATCAGGGCGAAGCAGGCGTCGATCACTTCGCGCAGGTTATGCGGCGCGATGTTGGTCGCCATGCCGACCGCAATACCACTCGAACCATTGACCAGCAGATTGGGAATGCGTGACGGCAGCACCGTCGGTTCGCGTTCCTTGCCATCGTAGTTCGGCACAAAGTCGACGGTGTCGCGGTCGATATCGGCCAGCAGTTCGCTGGCGATACGATCGAGTCGGCACTCTGTATAACGCATGGCCGCAGGCGCGTCGCCATCGACCGAACCGAAGTTGCCCTGGCCGTCGATCAGCGTATAACGCAGGGAAAAATCCTGCGCCATGCGCACCAGCGTGTCGTAAATCGCGCTGTCGCCGTGCGGATGGTATTTACCCATCACCTCACCGACCACGCGCGCGCACTTCACATAGGGTCGGTTCCAGACGTTACTCGTTTCCTGCATCGCGAACAGCACGCGGCGATGCACCGGTTTCAGCCCGTCGCGGGCATCCGGAAGTGCGCGTCCCACGATTACGCTCATGGCGTAATCCATGTAGGACTGGCGCATTTCGTCCTCGATGTTGACAGGCAGCAGTTGGCGCGCGAAATCGGCCATGGGAAACAAATTAACTTATTGAATTTTTATAAGAATTTCCCGGCGACGGGAAGCGCGCAGTATAGCACGCGGATTTCGATCAAGGCACCCCTGAAATGGTCGCCGCTTAAGCCTTGAACAGGGCCGCGATACTGGCGGTGTCCGGGCGCCCGATCACGCCCTTCTCAGTGACCAAAGCGTCGATCAGATGCGCTGGCGTGACATCGAACACCGGGTTCAGTGCGCGCACCCCCGGCGCCGCCACTTCAACCCCGGCGAGTTGGGTCAATTCGCGGCCGTCGCGATGTTCGATGACGATGTCTGCGCCGCTCCGCGTGTCGATATCGACGGTCGAAAGAGGTGCGGCAATCATAAAACGCACGCCGTGGGCACGCGCCAGCGTAGCCAGCCCATAGGTACCAATCTTGTTGGCCGTGTCGCCATTGGCAGCGACCCGGTCGGCACCCGTGATGACCCATTGCACTTTGCCCTGCGCCATGAGCCACGCCGCCGCACTGTCGCCGATGAGCGTCACGTCGATGCCATCACGCATGAGTTCCCATGCGGTCAGGCGCGCGCCCTGCAACCAGGGGCGCGTCTCACCCGCATAAACCGCCGCAATACGGCCGTCGCGCCAGGCGCTGCGGATCACGCCGAGCGCGGTGCCGTAACCCGCAGTGGCGAGTGCGCCCGCATTGCAGTGGGTCAAAACCCCCGAGCCCGGCGCAATCAGCGCGGCGCCGAAATCACCCATCGCACGATTGGCGGCGAGGTCTTCGTCGTGCAGACGGATGGCGAGCGCGAGCAGGCTGGTGTAGGGATCCGTGCTGACCTCAGCACAGGCCGCTCCCATCACGTCCAGCGCCCACATGAGATTCACCGCGGTCGGGCGCGTCTGCCGCAACATCGCAAGATCAGCCGTTACACCCGCGCGCCAGTCCGCCGGTGTGCGCGCATGGTGGGCACGCGCGGACAACGCCACCGCGTAAGCGGCGGTAATGCCTATCGCCGGCGCACCACGCACCACCATGCTGCGTATCGCCTCAGCCGCGCTGTCGGCATCGTGACAGGCGATATAACTCACCTCGCGCGGCAGCAGGCGCTGGTCAAGCAGCAGCAGATGATCGTCATGCCAGCGTATGGCTTGCGTGGCTTCGCGATTTGGCGCCATGCCTGTGTCCCCTTAATTTGCTGTGGTACTTTAGACTGAAATCGATGCCTGCTTAAGTTCTTCATGTCGCACACCGTTCAGGCCCTCCATGCACGCTGGGTGATCCCGGTCGAACCCGCCGATACCGTGCTCGATCATCACACCGTGGTGATTGAAGATTCGCTCATCACCGCCATCGTGCCGACCGCCGAGTGGCGCAACACGGGTGAACATGTCGACGAGATTCATCTGCCCGAACATGCCCTGATACCGGGCCTGGTCAATGCCCACACCCATGCCGCCATGAGCCTGTTCCGCGGCATGGCGGACGACCGGCCCTTGATGGATTGGCTGGAAAATCACATCTGGCCGGCTGAAGCGCGCGCCATCAATCGGGAATTCGTGCGCGACGGCACCCGCCTCGCGGCGGCCGAGATGCTGCTCGGCGGCACGACCTGTTTCAACGACATGTATTTTTTCGGTGACGAGGCCGCCTCGGCCGCCATCGAAGCCGGTATCCGCGCGGTCATCGGCATGATCGTGATTGGTTTCCCCAGTGCCTGGGCAGCCGATGTCGACGAGTACTTTCGCAAGGGCCAGGCGGTCCACGACAAATTCCGCGATCACCCGCTCATCACCAGCGCCTTCGCGCCCCATGCGCCCTACACCGTCGATGACCACGCCCTGCGCCGCATCGCGACACTTGCCGAAGAACTCGACCTGCCGGTGCATATGCATGTGCAGGAAACCCGCGACGAAGTGGAACGCGCGATTGCCGTGAGCGGCGTGCGGCCGCTGCGTCGCCTGCAGGGCCTGGGCCTCGTCACACCGCGCCTGCTGGCCGTGCACATGACTTGCCTGGACGCCGATGAACTCGACCTGCTGGCGGTCGTTGGCACCACGGTTGTGCATTGTCCGGAATCGAATTTGAAACTCGCCAGTGGTTTCTGCCCGGTTGCGGAGCTGCTCGCGCGCGGCGTCAACGTCGCCTGCGGCACCGACGGCGCGGCGAGCAATAACGATCTCGACATGCTCGGCGAGATTCGTACCGCCTCATTGCTGGCCAAAGGTGTGGCCGGCGACCCCTGCGCGCTGCCGGCGGCCCAGGCGCTGCGTATGGCAACCTACAACGGCGCGCTGGCGCTTGGCCTCGAACGCTCGATTGGCTCGCTGGAAGTGGGCAAACAGGCTGATATTGTCGCCATCGACCTGGGCGAGCTGCGCGCACGGCCGGTCTACGACCCGGTCTCCCAGATCATCTACAGCGGTCACCGCGATCAGATCACGCAGGTGTGGGTCGGCGGACGGCGCGTGGTGCGCGACCGCCAACTGACGACACTCGATCTGAAAGACCTGCGTCTATCGACCGAAGCATGGGGCGAACGTATCCGCCAGCCCTGAGGGTCGTCAGTCCTGCG
>CAMCBY010000429.1 GCA_945873015.1 Klebsiella pneumoniae | reverse complement strand
GGCTTCGCGCGCAGCGAACGCGCGATTCTGACTCTGCACACCAAAGCGGTCCTGATCTTCACGCGAGATCTTGTAGCGCTTGGCGACGTTCTCGGCGGTCTGCAGCATCGGCATGTACACCGCCGGCTTGTGCTCCTTCAGCCAGTCTTCGACAAACATGTGCTGATTCATTTCGTTCTGCACGCAGGAGATCGATTCGACGCCACCGGCGACGAAGATATCGCCTTCGCCGGTGAGGATGCGCTGCGCGGCGAGCGCCACGGTCTGCAGACCCGACGAGCAGAAACGGTTGACGGTCATGCCCGACACGCTGACCGGCATGCCGGCGCGTAATGCCACCTGGCGTGCGATGTTCCAGCCGGTCGCGCCTTCGGGATTGGCGCAGCCCATGATCACGTCTTCGACTTCGGCCGCATCCACGCCGGCGCGTTCCAGCGCGGCCTTGGTGACGTGCCCACCCATGGTCGCGCCATGGGTCATGTTGAAAGCGCCACGCCAGCTCTTGCACAGCGGGGTACGCGCGGTTGAAACGATTACGGCTTCGGTCATGATGGTGTCCTCTCGGAGAAGTGCATGGGATATTCGCGTTTTGCGGCATGGTATTAGATCCCGCGAGGCGGATCACCCGCCCGGCGGGCAGGCAAGGGACACAGCAGAGGACCAGCAATGAAGCAGCACCAGTTGGATATCCACGGCATCCGCACACCCTGTCACGACAGCGGCGGCGAGGATGCCGAGGCGGTGGTGTTCGTGCACGGCAACCCCGGCACGGGCGACGACTGGCTGCCCCTCATGGGCGACATTGCCCCCTTCGCGCGCTGCCTGGCGCCCGACATGCCGGGTTTCGGCACGGCCGCAAAACCAGCTGATTTCAACCACAGCGTGGCAGGTTATGCCGCCCATCTGGACGCCCTGCTTGAAACCTGCGGCGTAGCCCGCGCCCATCTGGTATTGCACGACTTTGGAGGCCCCTGGGGGCTGGCGTGGGCGGCCGCGCATCCGGAGCGTGTTGCCAGCCTCACGCTCATCAACATCGGCATCATGCGTGGCTACCGCTGGCACTATGCCGCGCGCATCTGGCGCACGCCCGTGCTCGGCGAACTGTTCCAGGCCACCACCACCCGCGCCGGTTTTCGACTGGCCTTGAAACATGGCAACCCGCGCGGTCTGCCAGCCGAATTTATTGACCGCACCTATGCCAATTACGACCGCGCGACACGCCACGCGGTGCTGAAACTCTATCGCGCCACCAGCGCGCTCGATGAAGCGGCCGCGAGCGTGCACGCCGCGTTACGCCCGCGCGATCTCGACTGCCTGGTGCTGTGGGGCAAGTGCGACCCCTATGTGCCGTGGCGCTACGCCGAACAACAGCGCGAGACCTTCCCGCGCGCCGAAATCGCCTACCTCGAGGACAGCGGCCACTGGCCCTTCATCGACAATCCGACCGCTGTGGCGGCGCTGATGGCGCCGTTCCTGCGCCGGGTGACGGCGCACTCTTCGTAGGTACGGTTCCGACACCATTCTCGGACTCAGATGACTGTGGGTCAGACTTCAGTCTGACACTTGCCCCCAAACACAGTGCTATGGCGCCGCTTGGAATGTCAGACTGAAGTCTGACCCACAGTAAAGAGCAGTGCCCAGAGGCGCGCCATCAGGCGCCCCATGCGTAGCACACCGCCCGATCGTGTGGTAAAAATGGGCGCATGCCCAAGACCCCACCTGGTGAGACCCGCGCGCGACTGCGCGACTTTGTGCTCGGCCGCATCCTCGCCGGTGCGCCGCCGTCGGTGCGCGAAGTGCAGGATCATTTCGGCTTTCGTTCCACCGCCACCGTGCGTGAGCATCTCGACGCACTGGTCGCGGCCGGCGAGCTGGAACAGGAAAGCGGTCGCGATCGGGGCTACCGTATTCCCGGCGGTTTTGTGCCCGGCATGGTGCCGATAGTCGGGCGTGTGTATGCCGGTGCCCTGCACGAGGCGCTGGAAAATGCTGAAGGTTATGTGCCGGTGCGCGCCGATCGCGCGGCCCGCAGTTTCGCCTTGCGCGTCGTGGGCGAAAGTATGGCGGGGCGCGAGATTCACGATGGCGACATCGTGCTGGTGGACCGCGACGCACGGACCCACTCGGGCGACATCGTGGTCGCTCTGATCGGCGACGAGGCGACCATCAAGACTTTACGCAAACAGGGTCGGCGCATCGTGCTGGAAGCGGCCAATCCTGCTTATGCCGACATCGTGCCCGATGCCGACGCCGGCGAATTTCGCATCCTCGGGCGCGTCTACGAAATCCGGCGCACACTGTGACGACCTCGCCGTTTGCCAAACTCAATGCCTCGCAACGCGCCGCCGCGACCTTCGGCGAGCCGTGTGCCAATGGTGCGTGGGCCAGCGCGCCGCTGCTGGTGATCGCCGGCGCCGGCACCGGCAAAACCACCACCCTCGCCCATCGTGTCGCGCATTTGTGCCTGAACGGCGTGTCGCCCGACAGGATTCTGTTGCTGACCTTCACGCGCATGGCGGCGCGTGAGATGGGCCAGCGTGCGCAGCAGACTGTGGCCGCGGCATTACAGGCGCGCAATCAGAGTGAGCGCGCCGGCGCGCCGGCTTTCATCGACTGGGCAGGCACCTTTCACGCTATCGGTGCGCGACTGATTCGCCATTACCACCAGAGTCTGGGTCTGGAAGAAACCTTCAGCGTGCTGGATAGAGGTGACGCCGCCGACATGCTCGATGTCGAGCGTCAGGCGCTCGGTTATCACAAGAGCCGCGATCGTTTTCCACAGAAAGCCACCTGTCTCGATATCTACTCGCGCACCGTCAACGCGCAATGCAGTCTCGAGAATACGTTGAATGAGTCTTTCCCCCACTTCGCGCAGTGGCACGACGAACTGAAGACCCTGTTCGCCGCCTATGTCGACCGGAAACTCAAACAACAGACCCTCGATTACGACGACCTGCTGCTTTACTGGTATTACCTGGTCGAAGAACCGGCCATCGCCGCGGCCATCGGCGCGCATTTCGATCACATCCTGGTTGATGAATATCAGGACACCAATCGCCTGCAGGCCGACATCATCCGCCGCCTGCGGCCGAGTGGCGCGGGACTGACGGTGGTCGGCGACGACGCGCAGTCGATCTACGGTTTTCGCGCCGCCGATGTCGAGAACATTCTCGACTTTCCCGATCACTACCCCGGCGCCGAAGTCATCAAGCTCGAAGACAATTACCGCTCGACCCAGGAGATCCTCGATACCTCCAATACCCTGATGAGTGAGGCAAGCCGCAGCTACCAGAAGGCACTGCGTGCCGCGCGCGGTGCCGGCCATCGTCCGCAACTGGTGACCGTCGAGGATGAACAGGAAGAAGCACACTATCTGTGTGAGCAGATTCTGGAGCGCCGCGAACAGGGCGTGCGGCTGTGGCATCAGGCGGTATTGTTCCGCAACAGTCGTCACACCTTGAGACTGGAAGTGGAACTCGGCAAACGCGACATCCCCTACGTAAAATATGGCGGTCTCAAGTTCATGGAAGCGGCACATGTCAAAGACGTGCTGTCGGTACTGAACTGGGCCGAGAATGCGCGCAACGATCTGGCGGCGTTCCGGGTCTTGCAACTGCTGGACGGCATTGGCCCTGCCACCGCGCGCAAGGCCTGTGATCAGTTGCAGACGAAAGACGGCGACTTTGCCGCCTTGGCTGATGTCAGCGGCATTCCGGTCGGCACACGCACCGCCTGGGCTGACCTGACACAGTTGATGAGCGCGCTGGCACAGGCGCCGTGGCCCGGTCAGCTCGAACGTGTCACGCGCTGGTATCAGCCACACCTCGAACGACGCTACGACCATGCCTTTCCGCGCGAAGGCGATCTCGAGCAACTGCTGCAATTGAGCAATGACTACAGCTCGCGGCGCAGCTTTCTCACCGAGTTGACGCTCGACCCGCC
>CAMCBY010000428.1 GCA_945873015.1 Klebsiella pneumoniae | reverse complement strand
GCGACAAAGGATTGCCCATCGTAAAAGTGCCGCCTGGCACCCAGGTCATGAGCGGCCCTTGACCACCGCCGCGCAGACCGTCGCGGAAGGTGCCGCGTTTGCCAGGTTTCGCTGGCGGCTCGGCGACTGTTTGCGCGGGCGGTTCGACCGCCGCGGTAGGTGTATCGGCTGTGGGCGCCTTGGGCTCTGGTTCGGTGCTGGCGACATCGTCACTGGGTGGTGACTCGCCTTCGGCTTCAATTTCGCCAACGCTGACGCTCGCTGAGCCGACCTTGTCCTGGTTCTGCATCCAGAACCAGTAGCCGCCGCCGGCCGCTGCCAGCAGCGCTACGAACAGCGCGCCACGCAGGAGTGCGGAATGGTCGCGCGGCTCGCGCTCGTCCGCCGGCACACTGGTGCGTGCCGCTGCCCGCTTGGCGGGTTGCGGCGGCGCTTCTTCGACGCGAGGCGGCGGCGCGGCCTGCACTTCGAGCACCGCTTCGGCTTTTTCGATGACGTCGATGACGATGACGGTGGTGTTGTCCTGGCGCGGCGCGCCAGCGTCGTTGACGGCCTGCAACAGCGCCTCGACACACGCTCTCGGCGTTGCCTGGGCTTTGCAAATCTCAATGATCTCGTGTGTGTCGAGCGTATCGAGACCGTCACTGGAGAGAATCACGCGGTCGCCGCGTCTCAGTTGCAGGGGCGATTCGGGGCAATCGATTTCGGCGATGTCGTCGCCGGTCAGCGCGCTCATGAGCATGTTGCGCGAGAAGCCTGCCTCGGCTTCCACCGGTGTGCCGGCCTCGGCCATACGGTCAAGGAAACCGCCATAACTGTGGTCGGCGTTCTTCTTGACCAGGTCATTGCCGCGCAGCAGATACAGATGGCTGTCACCGACACTGACCCAGCGCAACTGGCCGCGCTCGAGCACGCAGGCCACCAGGGTGCAGCCCATGCCTTTCAGCGCGGCGGTTTCGGACACCGTCGCGGTGATCGAACCATTGGCCTGCAGAACGGCTTCATAGAGCACGTTCGAGATAGCTTCGTTGGGGAAATTCTTGGACAGGTGGCGGTTGAAGGTCTGCACCGCCATATTGCTGGCGACATTGCCGGCGGCGTGGCCGCCCATGCCATCGGCGACGATGACCATGGAACCTGCAGAGTCGCTGTCGGCATCGCCGAGATGCGTGATCAGGAACGCGTCTTCCTGATAGTCCCGAGCCCCGTCAATCTGCGATCCTGAGATGTCGAAGCTTAAGACGCTCAAAGGCAAATTCTCGTTTGAGGTTGTGCAGTCACCTTTAGAAGCGCTCGCATGTTAGCAGTGCCATTGGGATTATGAAAGACAGAGATGTCTGCCCGGAAGTCCACACCAGCATCCGCAAGGGCTAGGTATACTGGCCCTCATCGAAGTCTATGTGAGTTTTCCGTGGGCGCGAGCGCGTTGAGCGGCCACCTCGTGATGTCGTGCGCCAGCGCGATGTACGGCACCCCGGTACGCAGACCACCATCATGATGCCCGCCGACGCTCCACCCAGCCCCACGCCACGTCCCTGGCCTGAGGCATTGCGCGCGCTCGAAGCCGAGCTCGACGGTGCCTTGCTGTTCGATCAACAGCGCCTCGCCGAGCGCATACGGACGCTGCGGCGCAAGTTGCGTGGTCGCGGGCGCAAGCTGCGACCCGCGTATGTGGAGCGCCAACTGCGACAGTTGCAGGACGAGTTGCGCCGCTCGTGCGGGGTGCGTGAGCAGCGCGCCGGGCTCGCGATGCGTCTTGAGTTTCCGGCCGGTTTGCCGTTCTCGGCCCACGCCGACGCCCTTGCCGACCTCATCACTCGACATCAGGTCGTGATCGTCAGCGGTGAGACCGGCTGCGGCAAATCCACACAACTGCCCAAACTGTGTCTCAAGCTCGGGCGCGGCGTGGGCGGTCGTATCGGTCATACCCAGCCGCGCCGCATTGCGGCACGCGCCATCGCTCGCCGACTGGCGGAGGAGACCGCGACCGCGCCCGGCCGTCTGGTCGGGCATTGTGTGCGTTTCGACGACAACCTCGAGCCGGTGGCGCGGGTCAAGCTCATGACCGACGGCATCCTGCTCAACGAGATTCACCACGACCCGCGCCTCACTCAATATGACACCCTGATCATCGACGAGGTGCACGAGCGCTCGTTGAACGTCGATTTTCTGATTGGCTATCTCAAGCAGGTGCTCGCGGAGCGGCCGGATCTGAAACTGATCCTGACCTCGGCGACCATCGACGCGGGCGTGTTCGAGCGGTTTTTTGACGGCGCCGTCAGTTATGTGATCCCCGATCGTTCCCATCCGATTGAGATCCGTTACCGGCCGCCAGCCGTCGATGATGACGACGAAGTCGATATCGACGACGCGATTGTCGACGCCATCCGCGAACTCGATGCCGAGGCGCGCGGCGATGTGCTGGTATTTCTGCCGGGCGAGCGCGAGATCCGCGAAGCCGCGCAGCGCATCGGGCGCGCGCACTTCGAAGATACCGACATCTTTACGCTGTTCGCGCGGCTGAGCGCCGCGCGGCAGTCGCGCATTTTTGAGCCGGGCCCGCGTCGGCGCCTGATCCTGTCGACCAATGTCGCCGAGACTTCGCTGACCGTGCCGCGTGTGCGGCATGTGATCGATACCGGACTGGCACGTATCAGTCGTTACAGCCCGCGCCGCAAGTTGCAGCAATTGCCGGTGGAGAAGATTCCGCAGGCCAATGCTGACCAGCGCAGTGGCCGCTGCGGGCGCGAATCGGCCGGTATCTGTATCCGGCTATACAGTGAAGACGACTATCTGGCGCGGCGGCCGCGCATCGAGCCCGAGATCCAGCGCACCAATCTGTCGGGCGTAGTGCTGAAGTTGAAGGCGATGGGGGTGGCCGATGTCGAGGGTTTTGCGTTTGCCGAGGCGCCTTCGATTCGTCTGATCAAAGACGCTTATCTGGTCTTGCAGGAAATCGGCGCGCTGGATATGGAGCGCGAGTTGACCGCGCTGGGCGCTCAACTCGCACGGTTCCCCATCGATCCGCGTCTGGCGCGGGTGCTGGATGCCGGCAGCAAACTCGGCTGTCTCAGTGAATGTCTGGTCATCGTGTCGGCGCTCAGCATCGCCGATCCGCGCGAGCGGCCGCACGAGGCGCGCGACGCCGCCGACCGCGCGCACAGCGCGTTTGCCGACAAACGTTCAGACTTCATGTGGTTCCTGCGTGCGTGGCCGTTCGCCCGCGAATTGCGCCTGTTGCCACCGAAGAAACAACAACGCATATGCAGGCGCCGCTTTCTGTCGGCGGCGCGTATGGCGGAATGGACGCAGTTGCACGACACCCTGGCCAAAGTCGCGGCCGATGCCAGTTTGCCGCTCAATCCCTTGCCCGCCACCTACAAGGTCATTCAGACCGCGCTGGCCGCCGGTTTCCTGAGCCAGGTCGGCGAATGGCAGCAAGATCATTATGGCGGCTGTCGCAATGTGAGTTTTCAACTGCACCCCTCGTCGGTGCTGGCGCGACGCGCGGCGCCGTGGGTGGTGGCGGCTGAGATCATCGAGACCCGCGAACGTTATGCGCGCACCGCCGCGCGTATTGAACCGCAGTGGCTCGAGCAGGTCGGTGCGCATCTCATCAAGCGCAGTTATGAAGCCCCCCATTGGGAAGTCAAACGCGGTTGTGTGCGCGCCACCGAAATAGCGCGGCTCTACGGTCTGACCATAAGTCATGCACGGCTGGTGGACTATGGGCGTATCGATGCCGCGGCGGCCCGCGCGATCTTTATCGACAGTGGTCTGTTGGCCGGCGAGCTTGGCGAAGAGCCGGCTTTTATGCGTCGCAACCGCGCGCTGCTGGCGCGAGTGCGGGCGCTGGAAGAGCGCGTGCGGCGTCGTGACCTGCTGGTCGGCAGCGATGAATTACACGCCTTTTACGAACAACGTTTGCCGCCCGCCATCGAT
>CAMCBY010000427.1 GCA_945873015.1 Klebsiella pneumoniae | reverse complement strand
ATAGAAGCGGAACAGCAGACGCGCAATCGTCGATTTTCCTGCGCCACTCGCACCAACGATGGCTAGTTTCGTCCCCGGCGCAACGCTGAAACTCAAGTCGCGCAAGATCGGCCTACGCGGATCGTAGGCGAAACATACTTGGTCGAATTCCACCCGTCCCGCGCCAGCGGGCAGGGCCGTGGCGTGCGGCGGGTCGCGCACTTCACTGCCAACCGCCAGCAATTGGAACATCGCCTCCATGTCGATCAGCGCGTGCTTCATCTCGCGATACACGAAACCGAGGAAATTAAGCGGGATATAAAGCTGAATGAGATAGGTGTTGACCAGCACAAAATCGCCAACCGTCATGCGCTTGGCGATCACGCCCTGCCCGGCCATTGCCATGACCAGCGTCAGGCCCACGCCGATGATGGCCGCCTGGCCGATATTAAGCAGCGCCAACGAGCGCTTGCTCGACACCGCGGCCCGTTCGTAACGGGCCAACGCCTGATCGTAGCGTCGTGCTTCGAATTCCTCGTTACCGAAATATTTGACGGTTTCGTAGTTGAGCAGGCTGTCAATGGCGCGGCTGTTCGCCTGGCTGTCGGTCTCGTTCATGCGCCGCCGGTATTGGCTGCGCCATTCGGTGATGCCGAGGGTGAAGGTGATGTAGGCGACAATGGTGGCGAGCGTCACGAGCGCGTAGCGCGCATCGAACAGCACCCACAGGATGCCGCATACCAGCATGAGTTCGATGAAGGTCGGAATGATATTGAACAACATGAAGGTGAGCAGAAAATCGATGCCCTTGGTGCCGCGTTCAATGACACGCGAGAGGCCACCGGTCTGGCGTTCGAGATGGAATCGCAGCGCCAGTGCGTGCAAATGGCGGAAGGTCGTCAGCGCCACATCACGGATGGCGCCCTGCGCGACCTTGGCAAACACCGCGTCGCGCAATTCTGCGAACACTATCTGCATCACACGTAAACCACCGTAACCCACCAGCAACGCCAGCGGCAGTTCCAGCGGCAGGCGCGCCGGATCGGCGAGCATGTCGACCATGCGCCGATAGAGCAGCGGCACATAGACCGTCGCGCCCTTGGCGCTGGCCAGCAGCAGCAACGCCAGCAGGACGCGCGCGCGGGTGCGCGGCGCTTGCGTCGGCCACAGATAGGGCGCCAGCGCGCGCAGCGCGCGCCAGTGAAAGGCGTCGTCACGGTCTGTGGCGGTGGAAGGACGCATAAGGTATTGAACGGTCGGTGTCAGGCTGCGGGCCGTCAGTATAGCCGTGCCGCTGCACATTGCTCCGCGCGCGGCCTTGCGCCATTCTCGTGCTGCCGCTGTTCAAGTCTGGAGTTTGCGATGCCTGTGCTCGATACCACTGCCCTGCGCCATGTCGACGCGGTTCTGCATTATCTGGCCGCAGACACCCGCCACCCGGGGGTCGACATGCTCGCTCCGAGCGGCGCACCAGCACCACCGGTGATGGCCAAACACTCGGTCGCCATCCACGACCTGCGCGACGCGACCTGCCAGCCAAGCCTGGATGACAATGGTTTCACCTTCCTGCATGCACCGAGTGCGACCCGTGATTTTTTCGACCACGTCGCCGTGAGCGAGGGCTATTTCGCCGAATGCGAAGCCTTGGTCCGTACTGCTACCGGTGCGCGCCATGTGCACGCTTTCGACTACAACCTGCGCGACAAGTCACTGGCGCGCCAGGCCGGCAGCGGGGTCAGCGAGCCCGTGCGCTTCGTACACAACGATTACACCGAGAAGTCGGCCCCGAAACGCGTCCACGACCTGTTCCCGGCCGGCGCGCCCGCCGCCACGCGTTTTGTGTTTATCAATCTGTGGCGGCCCGTGGAAGTCGCGGCGCTCGATGTGCCGCTCGCGGTCTGTGACGCTGCCAGCCTCGCGATTGAGGATCTGGTTGCCACCGACCTGCGTTATGCCGAGCGCACCGGCGAGGTCTACAGCACACGTTTTCACGACCGTCATCGCTGGTTCTACCAATCGGCCCTGCGCCCCGACGAAGCGCTGCTGCTGAAGTGTTTTGATTCCAGTACCGAGATTGCGGCCCGCTATACCGCGCACTGCGCGTTCCATGACCCAAGCGCACCGCCCGGTTCGCCACCACGGCGCAGTATCGAAGTGCGCACCGTGGCGTTCTTCGACTGAGTTACCGGCGCCGGCCACAAAACCTTAGCTTTCGTGCGGTTGACGCTGGACGAGGCTGTCCGTCTACTGCGTGGCTCAACGCAAACACAAACGGCGCAAGCCGGGGAGATCATTCATGCACGTCGGAATGGCTGCAATATTCCAGAATCCGGGCCGCGACAGCGGCGTCAGCGACTACTCCATATACCAGCAGGACATGCGTCTTGCGCTCAGCGCCGAAAGCCTGGGCTTCGAGTCGGTATGGGGCGTCGAACACCATTTCACCGACTACACCATGACGCCGGATGTCACCCAGTTCCTGTCCTTCGTCGGCGGCCAGTGCAAGAAGATCAAGCTCGGCACCATGGTCATCGTACTGCCCTGGAACGATCCGATGCGGGTCGCAGAAAAGGTGGCCATGCTTGACTGTATGTCCGACGGCCGGACCTTGCTCGGTATCGGCCGCGGCCTCGGGCGTGTCGAATTCGAAGGCTTCCGCGTGCCGATGGGAGAATCACGCGAGCGTTTTGTCGAATGCGCAGAAACCATCCTGCAAGGTCTCGAGCAAGGCTATTGTGAGTACGACGGTCAGCACATCAAGCAGCCCAAGGCGCGCATCCGTCCCGAGCCCTTCCGCTCCTTCAAGAATCGCACTTACGCGGCCGCCGTATCGCCGGAATCCTCCTTAATCATGGCGCGTCTCGGCCTCGGTATCCTGGTCATCCCGCAGAAGCCATGGGAAGAGCATGCCAAGGAACTGAAGGATTACGCCGAAGTGTTCCGTCAACAGCAGGGCGTCGCGCCGCCGCGGCCCTATGTGGCGGGCTGGGTGGCCTGTGACAAGGACGCCGGTCGCGCTGAAGCAATGGCGCGTAAGTACATTGGTGGTTATTGGCATTCAGTGGTCAAACACTACGAAATGGGTGGTAGTCATTTCGAACAGACCAAGGGCTACGAGTACTACAAGCGCATGACCGACACCATCGGTAGCGTGGGCGTCGATGCCGTCACCGAGTTCTTCATGAATCTGCAGGTGTGGGGCACGCCGGAACAGTGCCTGGACAAGATCAAGGACATTCATTCACGCACCGACTGCTGCGGCTTCACCGGTGTTTTCAGCTATGCCGGCATGTCCGAAGCAGTGGCCCGCGGCAACATGGAACTGTTCGCGAGCGAAGTGGTGCCGGAGTTGAAGAAACTCGGTCACCGTCCGCTGTTCGACACCGAAGTGGATGGCGCACCCGCCTTTGCCGCAAACACCGTCAAGGCGGCCTGACCCGCGCTGCGGGGCATTACGCTGCGCCTGACGCCGCAGTGTAGTCACCCCAAAAAGAAAGGGCGGCTTGCGCCGCCCTTTCTGTCTTCTGCGCTCTGGTCTCAGCAGCGCAGCATCAACCCGCCATTTTCAGTTGCGCCGCCGCCGGGTGCAGGCTTGCCTGCGCGCTCGGCCGTGCGCTCATGCGCGTAAACCAGGCCGACAAGTTCTTCAGTTCCGGTTCGAGCGGTTGCCCCACGCCCTTGGCGAAATCCAGACACGCGAACAGCACGATATCCGCCAGGGAAATCTTGTCGCCGGCGACGAAATCCCGGCCCGCCATGAGGCCATCCAGCCATTCGCGACCAGCCTTGCCCTTGGCCTTGAGACCCGCGGCGGATTCCGGCAGGCACAACATGCGGTTGCGGAATATCTCGATGCCTTCTGCAAAACGGAAGCCGTTGTACATGTATTCGGTGATGTTCAATTCAACACGCCGCACCCACATGCGCGTCGCCGCGCGCTCTGCGGCCGTCGTGCCGACCAGCGCCGGAGC
>CAMCBY010000426.1 GCA_945873015.1 Klebsiella pneumoniae | reverse complement strand
TCATCAACTCGTGAGCAGCCCATCGACCTCAGTGCCGTAAATGTAGTCAGCACCGCGTGGCTTGACACACATCTCGGCGCGCCGGATCTGCGCGTGCTCGACGCCACCGTGGTGCTCGACATCGATACCTGGCAGGCCAATACCGGGCGCGACGACTGGCTGCGCGCGCATATTCCGGGGGCCGGCTTCATCGACCATATCGAGGAGCTGTCCGACGCCGCAGCGAACGCGAGGCTCGCCAGTGGTGTACGTGCCTACGCATTGCCAAGTGCAGAGCAGTTCGCCGCCGCCGTCGGCGCCCACGGCATCGGCCCCGAGACCAACGTGGTGACCTATGACACGCGCGGCGGTATGTGGGCGGCACGCCTGTGGTGGTTGCTGCGGCTGTTCGGTCACGAGCGGGTCGCGGTGCTCGACGGCGGCTTTGCGCTGTGGGCAGCGGAACAGCGGCCGCTGGAGTCCGGTGCAACGGCAGCGCCCGTGGCGCAAACCTTTAAACCCGCGTTCAGGTCTGCACTGCTCGCCACCCAGGATGAGGTGCTGACGGTCGCCGAGGGCGGTGATGGTGTACTCATACACGCGTTGTCACCCGCGATGTTCAGCGGTGAGGAGCGCGCAGCCCTGCCCCGCGCGGGTCGAATTCCAGGCAGCGTGAATGTGCCTTTCTATGAGATTTACCAGCAGGACGGCAGACTGAAATCCGCGAGCGAATTGCGCGACATCTTCGCGGCAGTCGGTGTCGACCAGCGCGGCGTGCGTACCATCACTTATTGTGGCGGCGGTATTGCGGCCTCGAGCGATGCCCTGGCCCTTGCCCAGATCGGAGTGGAGGCCGCCGTCTACGATGGTTCCCTGGTCGAGTGGAGCGCGAATACGTCGCTGCCGCTGCAAACCGGATAAAGCCTCGCGGCGGGTGAAATCAAACATGTCCGGTTTGCCGGATGGCACGGCCGCGCCTTCGATAATGTGAAAGCTCCCCTGGCGACCTTCGTTCGACTACAGGCGCTGGCCGAGGACGATGAAGAGGCTCGCTTGAGCTGAACGATTCAGATGGTGAGACGGCAAGGTGCCGGGAAGAATATCGCGCTCGCAACGAGCGGCAGCGGCCACATGAGCGCGGGGCTCAGACGCGCAGGTTGACGTAGGAACCCTTGGTGCGCGATGCCAGCGCGCCCCCCATACGTTCGATCAAGGCATCGAGCAAGGCGGCGGGCGAATTGCCGGGCGCACTGCGCTCGCGCGCAGCTTCGTCCAGCGGTCTGACATACATATTCGATTTCAGGCTCGCCCGTTCATCGCGCGGCGCGTCGGCGGTGAAGCGGCGATAGGACGCTGTCAGCGCCCGCTCTGCTCCCCCGGTTGAACGTACCGCGCCGATGGCCATGCCGGTCTAGTCCTTGCCGGCGCGCTTGCGCGCCCGTGCCTTGGGTGCATCCGTCGGCGGATCGACCAATTGCAGGAGCTTGTCGAGGTTGGCGAGCGAGTGCATGTGCAGATAGATCAGTTCGAGGTAGCCCTGGTCCATGAATTCCTTGAGCTGCTCGCTGGTGAGCTTCTGCAGACGCTCGCGCGTCACACAGAAAAAACCGCTCAGCGAGTAGGTTCCCCCGGAGTTTAGTGAAATATTGGCCTGAGTGGAATCCAGCAGGTCGGCCTTGACCAGTACTTCACAAAACTTTGCCGTCAGTTGGGTCGCGACCAGGTAGTCCTGCAGAAATTTGACACTGTTGGCCAGATACGGGCTTTGCTCGCCGTTTTCGACCAGCAGGCGCTCCCCCTCCTTGGCGGTATTGAAGCCCGAATAGGTCTCGTCGATGCAGACCGTGTACTGCTCGGGAGTGGCCTCGGTATTGGCCAGTATATAGGGATAACGACGCAGGTAGGCCGGCACATAGTTGCCAAGCCAGGCGCCGTCGGCGCCAATCAGCAGGTTCTGATCGGTGGCAATGCCGAGCAGCACCGTCGGTACCGCCACGCCATTGCCGTCGCGCGCGAACACCACCGCGAATTCGCGCGCCGCGACCGCAAACTCGCTGGCCGCGAGGTAGATGGAATTGGTGCCTGCGGCGAAGGAATAGCCTTGGTCAGAGTCGATGTACCAATCGGCATGGCGCTCACGGTTGAGCGCAGTGACGTTGCGATACAGAAGCGGCAGTAAGGGTTCGGACATATCAATACCGGCGATGAAGGGTGGGAAGAATGACGTCGCCGCTCCAGATCACGGCGCCGTGGGCGTCCAGTCTGACCAGGCCGGCGATCTGATTGACGGCGCTCGGCGCCATGAGTTCGTTCAACAGCTCCGTATCGGGCAGTTCCTCGAGCTCCTCGAAATCATCGGCCGGTGCCGCCTCTTCTTTGGCCGGCGCTGCGGCAGGTGCCGGCGCCGGACTGGCGGCCGGTGCCGGGCTCTCGTCCAGGGTCTCGAAACCTTCGTCGATATCGGCGGGAGCCTGCTCGGCAGCCGGTGCGGCAGGCGCCGCCGCCGGTGTGTCTTCGATGGGCGCGAACAAGTCTTCGCTGCCCTCTTCCAGCGACGGCAAGTCGTCGGCAGGCGTGTCCTGAGCAGCATCCTCGGCCGCTGCTGGCGCCGCCGCGTCGGGCGTTTCTTCGGCCTCGAAGACGTCTTCGAATTCGTCGCCGCCCACTTCCTCCTGCTGCTGTTTTTCGAGATAAGCGTGCAACTGGGTCTGGTAATCGCGATAACTGGCCAGCTCGGCACGATACTGGCTAAGCAGGGTCTGGCCCTTGGCCTCGCTGGTCTCACCGCTCGCAATCGATTTGTCGATCGCTTCGATACGCTGTTCTAGGCCGCTGATCAGCGCCGTCAGTTGCTCCTCGGTCACGCTAGGCGCGCAACCCTCGGCGTCCTCGCACTGGTCGAGCGACTTGGCGATACCGTCGCCGATCACACCGAACAGCGACAGGTCGGTCTCGAACAAAGAAGAATCGACGAACGCCACCGCCTGCAGAATGGTCAGGATGGCGGCCGGATTGGGGAACGACGCGCGGGTGTTCTGCAACAGGTTGGCCGGCGCACCGAGTGCGGTCAGTGACGCAATCAGACCGGTGTCGGTGACGTTGGTGGCGGACGCTTGCGCTCGCGACCGCACGTTGAAGTCGATACGCGTCTTGGTCGCGCGTGCGCCCTGCGCGACCAGCACTTCACCACCGTTCAAATCCATGATCATATTGGTGGAGTTCTGCACTTCGTTGGTGGCGGCCAGCATCACCCGCGCACCGGTGAAGGTGACAGTGTTTGCGCCTGTCGGGGCACTGATGTTGCCGAGATCGACACCGCCTGGCAGACCGTCATTGCCGGCCTGCACTTTATCGCCGAGCGCCATCACCACAATCGTGCCCTCGCCCGGCGCGCCGGCACCGACGGTGATGTTGTTGCCCTGGGAAAAATCGACCGTGCTGCCAATCAGCACCAGATTGCCACCGGTCAAGAGCGACTCCGAGACCGTGAGATAGTCGGCCGGTGCCGACAGGATGGTGCCGTTCAGCACATCGCCATCGGCCGCCGCGGCAAACTCGCCGCCGATGGCCAAGGTGCCACGGAAGTTGCTGAATTTGTCGGCAGCGATATGACCCGGGCCATCCTCAAGATCGATGAACATGTCGGTGTTGGCGGTCGGCACGATGCTGAGCGTCACATCGACATCCGACGACACCTCGCCGTTGAAATCGAAGATATTGCTGGTCGAGTTCAGCTTGACCGCATTCTGCACGGTCAACGGTCCGTTGAAATTGAGATCCTGGCCGCTGATATCGGCGCCGATGATGGTCGCACCATCGAAATTCATATTGCGGCCAGTCACACGACCGCGCAGATCAGCACTCGATGTAAAACGCACATCGCGCGCAGTAATGTCGCCGCGCACCACGGTCGCACCGCTGTAGTTCTGATCGGCGCTGCCGGTAGTCACATTGTCGAAAGTAGCCGTGCC
>CAMCBY010000425.1 GCA_945873015.1 Klebsiella pneumoniae | reverse complement strand
ATAAGGGTCAGACGTGCCATGGCTGTGCTCCGGCGCTGCAGAATTCGTGGCCGACCATAAACTTCGAATATGACGGAGTGTCGGCTGCGCGCGGCGGTCCGGCTTGGCGTTATTGCGTTGGGTTAATGCAGGGGGAATCTACCGATGGCGTAACCGCATCCGCTCCTCACTTTGCTCGGCAGCCTGGCGCTCGCGCCGACTCGCGAGCCCTCCTTATAGCGTGCGAATGAATTCGTACCTACATCCGGCCGCCGTTGCCCCGCAGGTGCGAATTTATTCGCACCTGCAATCACGCAGAGCTCAGGCGCGGCCAGCGCGACGCCGCAAGAGCAGCAAAGCAACACCGGCCACGGCCAGCGAACTCGGCTCCGGCACATTGGTGGGTGTCGTTGCCAGCGGCGCGGCGACCAGTGCCAGGGTCGGCGTTGAACTGACACACAGTGCGTTACCACAGGGCGAACCACTGGCACGAACACGCGTACGCGCGAGCGCGCCCTGGTTGCTGGTGCCGGGCGCTGCAAGCTGTGCGGTTGAGACACATAGCGTGCAAGCCACGCCAGTGCTGCTCAGCGCACCACTCTTGAGGGCGAAGCCCAATGCAATCAAGCCGCTGCTGGTGGGTGTAGCGCCTAGCAGCGGGCTCCAGTTGCTGAAGTTGAACGCGGCTAGATCCGCCAGATCAAAAGCGCCGACTCCCGCCACCTGCCAGTTGAATGAGGTCAATTCGCCGGCTTCAACCATCGGCGCGCTGGCATCGGCCTTGATGACGAAGTCGCCGCTGCCGGCGCTGCCAAAGTCGAAGCTGTAATGCACGGGCGTGGCGCGTGCCACGCCGACTGTCGTGACCAGCAGCAGCAAGGCCAACAGCCGCGGTACGGTGGTGGTCATGGACTGCCGACGAAAATTTGAAAATCCCATGTCGCTCGATTCCTGTGTTGGCGCAACGCATGCGCTGCGTGTGGCGGGATTCTCGTCACACGCGCGGCACGACGCCGTGCCGGCAGCGCGGATACATCGTTCTTAACAGTCGTGCTGCAGTTTTTGCGATCCACGCCGCGTTTCGCCGCCAGTCAAAGCGTGGCGCGCGGCCGCCGGCGCACTTTTTTACATTTGCCGGGAACTTCGCACCGCCACCGCGAGAATAGAAGCTGACCAGGGTCATCAAGCACTGGCACATAAAAACACTGACTGTCGGGGGTAGGCTTGAACGCAAGCGCAAGACAACGCCGCGCAGCGCGTCTGGAGTACGTGCTCGAATATATCGACGCCCATCCCGGCGAGACCGGAGATGTCGAATTCCTGTCGGCCCTGGCGAGCATCTCGCCGTTTCATTTCCATCGTGTGATGTCGAGCTATCTCGGCGAATCGGTATCGGTCTACGTACGCCGCCGCGCGCTCGAACGCGCCGCGCTGCGAATGCTGCTCGATGGCACCTCGGTGACCGCCTCGGGTGCGCTGGCCGGCTATTCGAGTTCATCGGCTTTTGCGCGCGCGTTTCGCCGCCAGTTCGGCTTGAGTCCCCGCGGCCTCGCGCAACGTATGCACACCCGCCGCGCCAGTTGCGTGCCGTGTGTGCCGCACGATCTCGAATTCCGCAGCTTGCCCTGCCAGGAGATTCTGGCCCTGCGTCGTTACGGCGCGCAGCACAGCGCGGCGCCGGCGGCATGGGCGGCGCTCAAACAAGTGCTGCTCAGCCATGCCGACGCGCCGCCCGCCAACCTCATCGGCATTCCCTGCGACAGTCCCGAACTGACGCCCAGTGCGCGCCGCCGTTATGACGCCTGCGTCGATGTCAGCCTGCCGCCGCATGGCGAACTGGTGCGTAAACGCCTGCCGGCGGGCGACTATGCGGTGTTTCAGTTTCGCGGCACGCTCAACGCGCTGGAGGACGCCCACGCGGCCATCCGCTGGCATTGGTATCCCGAGTCTGGCGCGCGGATGCGCGACGCACCGGCCTTTCATCGGCTCAACCAGGCCGGCGGCGATGACGAACTGGTGGCCGAGATTTTCTTTCCGGTCGAAAGCAGCGGCGCGCGTGCGCGTGCGGCGCTGCCGACGCCCAAATCCGCCAGCCAGCCGCCAATCAGCAATCGCGGGATGGCGTTGCGGCCTTCCGCTTAGTAATCTTTCCACGCGACCTTCGTCTGGCGCCCTCGATCAACCTCGCTTCATGTCGGGGCCGGCCGCAGGTGATGAGTCGCAAGCACATGCAAGAGGTAGGAAGTATGAAGAAGGAACTGTTCAAATTGCGTCATGCCGCACTGGTCAGTGCGCTGGCGCTGGCTATGGGCGCGCCGCTGGCGCTGGCCGATGATGAAGTGCCGGCCGACGCCGGTACCGAAGTGGTAGCCCTGCCGGTAGATGGTGGCGAAATCCGCACCTTTGAAGTGGGCGATGTAGGCGCCCCGGCGGTGGTCGATGAGGCGCCGGTGGACGAAACCCCGGTCGATGTCGCGCCAGGCGACGACGGCGTCGTAACCGTCGATCCGCTGCCGGGCGACGGTGTCGATGTGGTGCTGGACGAGCCGGTAGCTGTCGACGGCGGCGAAGTCGCCATTGAAGACGTGCCAGTCGATGACTGCGGCATGATCTGCTGGAACACGGCAGACATGCCGCCCGGCGCGGTGCAGAGGAGTAATGACCTCGAGCCCGAAGTGCTGCAGTTCGGCGTGACCGGGGAGAGCCCCGAGCCCTCCCTGAATGTCAGCGCCGAGTTGAGCGGCGCGGTCGGTGTGGCGGAGCAGCTTGGCGCGACCGATGTCGCGCTCGAAGCTGCAGGCAATGTCGACCCGCTGGCGCCGGCGGCGCCGAGCGCGGCGGTGGTAACCACCGCCAACGCCGGTGCCGTCAATGTGATCCGCGACGGCCATCTGCGCTAAGCGCTGATTGCAGCTTGCGGGCGCGCGCAAGCTTAAAACGGGCATACTGGACGCCCCACCCAAACCTGGGTGGGGCGTTTCTGCTTTATAGACGCCTGAATACCGCCAGCACCCATGCCCTGATGTTCGCCGTCGCCAGGATCTCCGCCACCGCGTCGTGGCGCGCTTGCTGCTGTGCCTTATTGCTGACGCTGTGCGGCGCGCAAGCGATGACGGCCGCCGCTGATCCCGCCCTCGCCAATCCCGGCACGAACCCGCCGCGCGTCGTGCTGCGCGCGCTGAGTTTCGCCGGCAATACGGTCATTCCGACGGCGCAATTGCAGGCCACCGCCAGCCCCTTCCTCGGTCAGCGTCTCGCCGACGCCGATCTGCAGGCACTGCTGCAACGTCTCACCGACTTGTATCTGCAAGCCGGCTTCTCGACCTCACGCGCTACCTTACCTGACCAGGATTTCGCCGACGGCCACTTGCGTGTGCAAATAGTGGAAGGTTTTCTCGAGCGCATCGTGGTCAATGGCGCGCGCGCACTCGACCCGGCCTATATCGCGCAACGTTTGCAGGTCGGCCTCACCACACCGCTCAACCTCGCGCTGGTGAATGCCAATCTGCGGCTGTTGATGCAGGACCGTGGTGTTGCCGACATCAGTGCCGAGATTAAACCAGGCACACAACCCGGCGCGGCCGTGCTGGTCGTCGAGGTCAAGGAAAGCGCGCGTTATAGCGCCGGAGTGCGTGTCGCCAACGATCGTGCACCGGCGGTCGGCGGCACCCGCGGCGCACTCGAAGGCAGCGCTCACAACATTCTGGGTCGCGGCGACCAGGTGGATTTTACGGTCGGCGTCGCCCAGGGTCTGAACGACCTCGACTTTCGTATCAACGTGCCGTGGACACCGCACGGGCCAGAACTGTCATTACGCTATTTCCGCGCGACCTCCCAATTGGTCGAAGAACAATTCGAGATCTTCGGCGCCGAAACCCGCGTCAGCGCCATCGATGTCGGCGTCAGTCAGCGAGTCTGGCGCGATGCCCGACATGAATTGAAACTGAGCCTTGATCTGGTCGGCAAACGCAGTGA
>CAMCBY010000424.1 GCA_945873015.1 Klebsiella pneumoniae | reverse complement strand
GTTCGTCGAGAATGCCACCAAACCCGGCGATATGGTGCTGACCCAGGGCTCGGGCGGCGTGTCGGTGTTCGCCATCCAGCTCGCCAAGGCGGCCGGTGCGACGGTGATTGCGACGTCCTCTTCCCAAGCCAAACTCGATCGTCTCGCCGCGCTCGGTGCCGATCATCTGATCAACTACCGCGATACGTCCGAGTGGGGCGTCAAGGCGCGCGAGCTGACCGGCGGCCGCGGCGTCGACGTGGTGGTCGAAATCGGTGGCGCTGGCACCCTCGCACAATCCATCGAGGCGACGCGCATCGGAGGTCATATCTCCCTCATCGGCGTGCTGGCCGGCTGGAGCGGTGATATTCCAACCGCCGCGGTGATGTGGAAGAACATTGCGGTCAAAGGCATCACGGTCGGCTCTATCGAGGATCAGGAAGCGATGGTCAACGCCCTCGATGCGGCCGCCATCAAGCCGGTCATCGACAGCAGCTTTGCGCTCGACGACATCGCTGCCGCATTCGAGCACCAGGCGGCGCAGCGCCATTTCGGCAAGATTTGTCTGTCGTTCTGAGCCATGCACGAGATCAAATGCCCCCATTGCGGCAAAGCTTTCACGATTGATGAAGCGGGTTATGCCGACATCCTGAAGCAGGTTCGCGACAGCGATTTCGACAAGCAGTTGCATGAGCGCCTTGAGCTCGCCGCCGAGGACAAGCGCAACGCCGTAGAGCTCGCCGAAACCAGAATAAAGAGTGACCTGCAGAGGGCTGCTGCCGCCAAGGACGCCCAGATCCAGGAGCTCAAGGCCAGGATCGATGCAGAGGCGGCGGCTCAGAAGTTTGCCTTGGCCGAGGCGCTCAGTGCCGTCGAACACGAGCGTAACGCGCTGGCCAATCAACTTGACCAGGCCAGGCACGACCAGCATGCGGCGGCCGAGCTTGCCAAAGCCAAGCTCGAGAATGAACTACAGCGCACGGCTGCCGGCAAAGATGCCGAGATTCAGAGGCTGAAGGCCGAGCTCGATGCGGGTGAGGTGGTGCGCAAGCTGGCCGTGAACGAGGCGCTCAATGCGGTCGAAAAAGAGCGCGACGAGCTCAAGAATGGTCTCGAGCGCTCGCAGCTTGAAAAGCAGCTCGCGGAGAAATCGCTCAAAGACAAGTACGAGACGATGCTGCAGTACCAGAATGACGAGATTAAGCGCTTGCAGGACATGAAAGCGCGCCTCTCGACCAAAATGATAGGCGAAACTCTCGAGCAGCATTGCGAGACCGAGTTCAACCGCATTCGGGCCACGGCCTTTCCGCGAGCGTATTTCGAGAAGGACAACGATGCGCGGTCCGGCAGCAAAGGCGATTACATTTTTCGCGACGCGGATGAGGCGGGCACCGAAATCGTCTCCATCATGTTCGAGATGAAGAACGAGAATGACGGCACAGCAACGAAAAAGAAGAATGAAGACTTCCTGAAAGAGCTGGACAAGGATCGCACCGAGAAAGGCTGTGAATACGCGGTGCTGGTGTCTCTGCTGGAGCCCGACAGCGATCTCTACAACACCGGCATCGTCGACGTGTTCCACCGCTATCCGAAGATGTATGTGGTGCGCCCGCAGTTCTTTCTGCCCATCATCACGCTACTGCGCAATGCGGCGATGAATTCGCTCAAATACAAAACCGAGCTTGCACTGGTGAAGGCGCAGAATATCGACATCACCAACTTCGAGAACGAACTTGAGACGTTCAAGAGCGCGTTCGCAAAGAACTACGATCTCGCTTCGCGGCGCTTCCAGACTGCAATTGATGAGATAGACAAGTCTATCGACCACCTGCAGAAGACCAAGGAGGCCTTGCTTGGCACCGACCGCAATCTGCGTCTGGCGAATGACAAGGCACAGGATGTGACGCTCAAGAAGCTGACGCGGGGCAACCCGACGATGGCGGACAAGTTCGCCGAGCTCAAGGACCCGGGGCCAGCGGATGGCGGCTAAGTCAGATGCAATGGCGTTCCATTTTGGTTGTTCAGGCCGCGTTGCAAAAAAGCACGGCCATCAACGCGTCACACTGCGAGTCAGTGCATCGTGCGAGGATGACGACCGTGCCCTGTAGGTGCGAATTTATTGGGTGTAGGTCTGAAACTGATTTTACGAATCAAGCGCTTGGTAGTGCCAAGCTTAATCCCGGCAACAAACTGGGATCGGTAGTGACCCATAGCAGTATTGAGCGCGATATCGCACCGGCACGATCGTTCAGGTCATTGTGGGTCAGACTTCAGTCTGACACTGTCATGAAAGCCTCCTGCCGCCAATCGCCTGTGAATGTCAGACTGAAGTCTGACCCACAGAAGATCACGTGCCGACGCTCAGTTTGAGACCTACACCCAATTTATTCGCACATTGATAACAAGCCCAACGCGCCTCGCTGCGGCTTGAATGTGCGAATAAATTCGCACCTACAGGTCTAGCCGAACAGCGGCACGCAGTCGCTGCCAGCATACGCTGGCGGTCGGTATCACCGGTGCGGGTGATGGTGATGCGCACTTGCGCATGCCGCGACAGTTTTGAGTTGCCAGTGCTGGCAAGCCTAGTCGAAGTCCTGCGCATAGCAGGGTGGCGATGCGCAGGACCGGGGCGTTTCATCGCCCGCTGCGCGCCGTACGCGATGCGCAGCGATGGCGCGGCCGACGTCAGCGTCACTCACCAGGCACTGCAACTGTCCGTCGCGCCGTACATAGACCGCGCGCTCGGTGATGATGAAATCCATGGGTATGTCGAAGGGTTGTGGCTGGATGCTCGTGATGCGCGAGCATTCAAACGCCACACCGAGGGTGAGCGGCGCCGGCCGCAAGGCGGCGAGGGTACGGTCGAAGTAGCCGCCGCCGTAGCCGAGGCGATAACCCGCATCGTCGAACCCGACAGGCGGCATCAACAGCACCTGTGGTGTGACCAGCGGCGTGCCGTCGGGCATGGGCAGCGAGAAGGCGCCTTTCACCACCGGGCAACCCGGCCACCAGGAGCGGAATTCCATCGCCATGCCGCGCCCCTTGACCACCGGCAGCGCGGTGTCGGCGCCGGCCGCGCGCCATTCGTCGTACAGCGCGCGCAGATCCGGCTCGCCGCGGAACGGTACATAACAGCCGATCACCAGACCGCGCACCGCCGGCAAGACCGCACGCAGATGGTCAAGCATCTGCGCGGTCATCGCCGCGCGCTCGGCGGCGGGCACGGCCTGACGGCTGGCGAGTAGCGCGGCGCGCTGAGCGGCGCGCCAGGTGTCGAGATCTTCCATCATGACGCGGCTCTCCCGGGACGATTGCACGGCTGGCGGACTTCCGACGCCAGCTGCACGCGGCCCTGCTGGCGCAGGCGCCGGACGCCATCATTTACAGCGACCTCGACGGCCGCCTCGTTTCGCAAGCCGGATGTGCAGAAAACCCTGACTTGGGTTGTGCCACACGAGATACAACCTGTAGTTCAGTTAGCCTTATTGAGTGCTATCAGATCGTCCATGCTGATCGTGCCAATGATATTCATCTGGTCGTCCAGCAATTCATAGAGCGTTCCGGTGCCTCTAATGCTGAACGCGATAATCACGTCCTGATCTCCACCGCCTTCTTGATGGGGTTCCTCGTTCGGGGGACTGGATGTCATGGAGCCGACGTGGCGTATTTCCTTGATGCTGCCGTCGGGCTTATACAGGCGATGCTCTCCCTGGATCACAAAGGTGTTGTTTTGAGCCAAATGCCGGTGAAGGACAATTTTCTGATTCGCTGCGAATTTGAATAGAACATCAGCAATCCCGTTCTTTTCGTCGACGTCGAGGATTGAGTAGTGCAAATGCTCGAAGTCTCCGAGTCTGTTCCAGCGGATATGACTATCGTCGAAAGTGTGAAGTGACATTTCTGGGGCCCCTGGATTGTGCGGTGGGTTCATCTAAGTGGTTGCATTGCATTTTCATGCAGTACGGCAGGCCCAGTCTATTGCTCCCAAAGGCCA
>CAMCBY010000423.1 GCA_945873015.1 Klebsiella pneumoniae | reverse complement strand
GGCTGACCCGTGGCCCGAGCCAGGCAAGCGAGTGACATTAGAATTTGAACTCGAGGCGAGCGACGGCGCCGCGCGTGCCGGCCGCCTGACTCTCAACCACGGCGTGGTCGAGACGCCGATATTCATGCCCGTCGGCACCTATGGCACGGTCAAGGCCATGAGTCCGGAGGAACTGACCGAGCTCGGCGCCCAGATCGTGCTCGGCAATACCTATCACCTCATGCTCAGGCCCGGCACCGAAGTCATCGGCGCCCACGGCGGCCTGCATGGTTTTATGCACTGGGACAAACCCATCCTCACCGACTCGGGCGGCTTTCAGGTCTGGAGCCTGGGAGAACTGCGCAAGATTCGCGAAGAAGGCGTCACGTTCCGCTCGCCCATCAATGGCGACAAGATACTGCTGACGCCCGAGATCTCGATGCAGGTGCAGCGCGCCTTAGGCTCAGACATCGTGATGGTGTTCGACGAATGTACGCCCTATCCGGCCACGGTCACGCAGGCGGCGGAGTCGATGCGCCTGAGTCTGCGCTGGGCGGCGCGCAGCAAGGCTGCCCATGTCGGGCCGGGCGCGCTGTTCGGCATCGTGCAGGGCGGGGTTTACCCGAGTCTGCGCGACGAATCGGCGGCCGGCCTGCTCGATATCGGATTTGACGGTTACGCCATCGGCGGGCTGTCGGTCGGCGAGCCCAAGGACGACATGCATACCATCACCACCCACACCGCCGCTTTGCTGCCCGCCGCCAAACCGCGTTACCTCATGGGGGTAGGCACACCGCAGGATCTGGTGGCCGCGGTCGCTGCCGGGGTGGATATGTTCGACTGCGTGATGCCGACCCGTAATGCCCGCAATGGCCACCTGTTTACCAGCCAGGGCGTGATTCGTATCCGTAATGCCCGCCATCGTGCCAGCACCGAGCCGCTGGACCCGGCCTGCGACTGTTATACCTGTCGCCATTATTCACGGGCTTATCTGCATCATCTGGACAAGTCGAACGAGATTCTGGGCGCGCGTCTGAACACCACGCACAATCTGGCCTACTATCTGCGCCTCATGCGCGATGCGCGGGCGGCAGTGAAGGCCGCACGCTTCGCGGATTTCTCGCGCGAGGTTTTCGCGCAATACGAGCCCGACGCGGGCGCCTGACAATGCCGCGCCACGCTGTGCAATAATACGCGGCCATTTTTCGAGACTTTTCATGGACTACCTGATACCGAATGCATGGGCTCAAGCAGCAGGCGGCGCGCCCCAGGGGGGCTTGGCCGGGTTCCTGCCGCTGGCGATTTTGTTTCTGGTTTTTTACCTGTTCCTGATCCGGCCGCAGATGAAGCGCCAGAAGGAACACGCCAAACTGGTCAAGGAACTCACCAAGGGTGATGAAGCCGTGACCACCGGCGGGCTGCTCGGCAAGGTCACCGAAGTCGGCGCCAATTTCATCAAGCTTGAAATCGCCAAGGACACCGAAGTCAAAGTCCAGAAGCACGCCATCGCACAAGTCATGCCGAAAGGCACCTTGAAGGAAATGTAAGGTGCCACGCGTCTCCGCGCCGGCTCCGGGCCGGCCATGCGCCACCACACTCATAAGTAGATTCGGATCCGATCGATGAACGAATACCCGCTGTGGCGCTACCTCCTGGTGCTGATCGTCGTGACCATAGGCGTGCTCTATGCGTTGCCCAACCTCTACGGTGATGACCCTGCTCTGCAGGTCTCGGCGCGGCGTTCGGAAGTGGTCGACGACGCGCTCGCGACGCGTGTGGTCGATGCGCTGAAAGCGGCCAACATCGAGGTCAAACGCAGCGAGATGCAGCACAAACGCGTGCTGTTGCGCTTCAACGACGTGGATGCCCGTGCCAAGGCCCGCGAAGTGGTCGAGAAAGCGGTCGGCGAGCGCTACATCGTGGCGCTGAACATGGCGCCGGCCACCCCCGACTGGCTGCGCAAGATCGGCGCCAAACCGATGTACATGGGCCTCGATTTACGCGGTGGTGTGCACTTTCTCATGCAGGTCGACATGGACGCGGTGCGGACCCAGACCGACGAACGTTTTGTGTCGGAGCTGCGCACCGCCTTTCGCGACGAGAAAATCCGTTACCGCTCGATTGCGCGCGAGGCCGAAGGTGGCGTGCGCGTCAGCTTTCAGAACGAAGAAATGAAGCGTAAGGCCGAGCCGCTGCTGGTCAGGGACTTCCGCGATCTGGAACAGAAAGAACAAAGCGAGCCGACCGAACTGCTGCTGACGGTCAGCCCCAAACTCACCGACGAAGTACGCAAGACCGCCATCAAGCAGAACTTGACCACCCTGCGTAACCGCGTCAACGAATTCGGCGTGGCCGAGCCTGTCATTCAGCAGCAGGGCGAAGGCCGCATCGTGGTGCAGCTGCCCGGTGTCGAGGATACCGCCGAGGCGAAGAAGATCCTGGGCGCGACCGCGACCCTCGAATTCCGTCTGGTGGACTTCAACAACGACGCCCGTCAGGCGCTGGACAGCGGCCGTATCCCGGTCAATTCCAAGGTTTTCTACGACAAGGAAGGCCAGCCCATCCTGCTCGACAAGAAAGTCATGTTGACCGGCGAATACATCATCGATGCCTCTTCCGGCATCGACCAGAGCAGTGGCGGCCCGGCGGTGTTCATCACCCTCGACGGCAAGGGCTCGCGCCTGTTCAGCCGCGCCACCCGCGACCAGATTGGCAAACCCATGGCGGTGGTCTACATCGAACAGCGTAAGGGCCGCCCGGTGGAGCAGGTGATCAACGTCGCCACCATCCGTGATGAGCTGTCCAAACGTTTCCAGATCAGCGGTCTCGATTCCACTGACGAAGCCCATACTCTGGCGCTCTTGCTGCGCGCCGGCGCACTCGCCGCACCGATAGAAATCATCGAGGAACGCACCGTCGGCCCGAGCTTAGGGCAGGACAACATCGACAAGGGCATGATGTCGGCTGTCATCGGCCTCATCGCGGTGATGGTGTTCACGGCCATCTACTACAAGGCTTTCGGTTTGATTGCCGGTGTCGCACTGGCCATGAACGTGGTGCTGCTGGTGGCCTTGCTGTCGATGCTGCAGGCGACGCTGACCTTGCCCGGTATCGCCGGTATCGTGCTGACAGTCGGTATGGCCATCGACGCCAACGTGCTTATCAACGAACGTATCCGTGAAGAGCTGCGTAACGGCAATTCGCCCCAGTCCAGCATTCATGCAGGTTATGAGAAGGCGTTTGCGACCATTGCCGACGCCAACGTCACGCATATGATTGCGGCGCTGGTGCTGTTCCTGTTCGGCACCGGGCCGGTCAAAGGTTTTGCGGTCACACTGACGCTCGGCATCCTGACTTCGGCCTTCACCGCCATCACCGGCACGCGTGCCATCGTCAATCTGGTCTACGGCCGTCGCCGTCTGAAGAACGTGTCGGTTTAAGGCCGGTAGATAAAGGACCCCGTCATGGCTGCCAGCGAATACAAAGAATTTAATTTCGACTTCATGGGCCGGGTCAAACCGGCGGTTGCGGTGACCACCCTGCTGGTGCTCATCTCGGTCGGTGCGAGCCTGTTCAAGGGCTTCAACTTCGGCGTCGATTTCACCGGCGGTACGCTGGTCGAACTCGGTTACAAGAGCGAGCCGGATCTGAATCAGATCCGTACCGCACTGGCCGAATCGGAGTTCAAGAACGCCACCGTGCAACGTTTCGGTACGCCCACCGACGTGCTGGTGCGACTGCCGCCGACTGGCGACGAAAAGGCCTCCGGCGTCAGCAACCGGGTCATTGAACTGCTGCCCGGCGCGGAGCTGCGTCGTATCGAATTTGTCGGCCCGCAGGTCGGCGACGAACTGGCGGAATCGGGCGTGCTTGCGCTGTTGTTCGCGCTAGGCGGCATCTTCCTTTACGTGATGCTGCGGTTCACCTGGAAGTTCTCGGTCGGCGCGATTGTCGCCACCATGCACGACGTGGTGATCACCATCGGCTATTTTGCGGTCACCGG
>CAMCBY010000422.1 GCA_945873015.1 Klebsiella pneumoniae | reverse complement strand
TGTTTGGAAGGTGGTTTCTGGATCGACGACGGTGTGCGACTGAAGCGCGGCGCGGGCGCCGGCTGAGTCACGCCGTGGTAATCGACGAAGGTCTGACGTGCGACATTATGCGGGTGTTTGGGCGCCTCGCTCATCGACAATACCGGCGCAAAACACACGTCTGTGCCTTCCAGTTCCTTGCACCATTCATCGCGGGTCTTGGTCAGGAACAAGGCCTTCATGTCTTCGGCGCGGGTCGCCCAGCGCGTGCGGTCCTTGTGGTCGACATGTTTCGGATCGGTGAAACCAGTGCGTTGCAGGAATTCCTCGTAGAACTTCGATTCAATCGACGCTATCGAGATGTATTTGCCGTCTTTGGTTTCGTAGGTGTCGTAGAAGTGCGCGCCACCGTCGAGAATGTTGCTTTCCCGTTGGTCGGTGAACAGGCCCGCGCCATGCATGCCATAGAGCGCGGTCATGAGGATTGCGGCGCCATCGGTCATGGCGGCATCCACCACCTGGCCGCGGCCGGACTTCTGCGCTTCCAACAGGCCCGCCAGCACACCTACCGCGAGCAGCATGCCACCACCACCAAAATCGCCGACCAGGTTGAGCGGCGGCGGCGGCGGCCGGTCGGCATTGCCGATCGCGTAGCAGGCGCCGGTCAAGGCGATGTAGTTGACATCATGGCCAGCGGCCTTGGCCAACGGACCGTCCTGACCCCAGCCAGTGACACGGCCATAGACCAGTTTGGAATTGCGCTTCCAGCAGTCTTCGGGCCCGAGGCCGAGACGTTCGGTGACGCCGGCGCGGAAACCTTCGATGAGCGCGTCGGCCCCCTCGACCATCTTCAGTATGAGTTCGATGCCTGCCGGTTGCTTAAGATCGACCGCTATCGAGCGACGACCACGATCGAGCAAAGCGTACTTATGCTCCATCGCGATACCGAGCCCGGCATCGACGACACGATCGACGCGTATCACTTCAGCGCCCATGTCCGCGAGCATCATCGCGCACATCGGATTCGGGCCGATGCCCGCCAGTTCAATCACCTTGTATCCGACCAATGGTCCACTCGCGGCCATGTCGCTCTCCCCTTCAATCACTGTTCAGTTGTATGGATAGCGGTCCGCTGACCGCCACCGGCATTATGCCTCGTCACCCCTGCCGTGGGCGGCGTGCGCGCGATATTTTGCCGTGCATTGCTCCCCATCATGCCCCTCTCGACTCCCCCCTTTCGGGCAGGTACGCACGGTTTTGCCCAGCCAGAGCCCTCGAAAAACTTGGTCATATGCACAAATCCCCTTTGCTGTTCAAGTAATTGGGTGCGACGTCGCTACTTTTGGCTCAACTATTGATTTGCACATGTAGAGGATTAGGCCTTGATAGCCTTTCATGCCACTCCGCAGGGACCAGCACCATGAGACTCGGCTTACGCACCGCCGCCTGGGCACTCGCGCTTTCCAGTATCCCCATGCTGGGCATGGCGGTACTGACGTTTTATTCGGCACGCAGCACCTTACGCGAAGAAACAGACAACCAATTACTGGCTGCAGCGCGCAGCGAACTCGCCACCGTCAACCAATTCGTCAGCGACGCCGGCGCTGATCTTGCAACCTGGAGCAATCTGCACATCATCCAGGACGTGTTGACCGACGACCAGGAAGGCGATGCTTCGCGCGAACTTGCACGACTGGTAAGGCAGTCGTCCAACTTCACGGAAATTCTCGCGCTCAACGACCGTGGCCGCGTGGTCGCAGCGACCCGCACCGCCTATCTTGGCCTCGACTTATCGAATACGCCGGCCTTCCGTGCCGCCAGCGTCGGCGGCGCGTTTCGCGGAGATATTGAACGCTCAGCCATCACCGATCAGCAGGCGCTCACCATCGCTGAGCCGATACGTGCCGACAATGAGCGACAGACCGTAATCGGTACTCTGGTGGGCGTCATTGACTGGAATCGCGTCAATGACAGTCTGCAACAACTGACCGTGCTCGGCGCGCGCCAGGACCGCGATCGGCGTCTTTTGTTGCGTGACCCGGCGCAGCCAGTGCCGCTCTACGACACGATCGGTGCCGACCCCGACGCCTACGCAACACTCCCAGGCAGCGCGGGCTTGAGCGAGGCCGAGTTCGATGGCCGCGCTTACCTGATCGGCACCGCGATGGCGACAGACGGGGGCGGCCTCGGACGTCCGTGGGTGATGCACGCCCTCGTCTCGACGGCCACCGCCGATGCCAGTGTGCTGGAGCTGCGCGACCGTTTTGTCGCTTTTGGTATTGTGTTTCTGGTGGTCTCGACCGCCGCTGGTCTGGCCTTCGCGCGCTCGCTGGAACGCCCGATCGTGGCCTTGCAGGCCGCCGCCAGTCGTCTTGCGGAACGCGACTTCGATACGCCCCTGCCGCCCTCGCGCAGCGATGAAATCGGCAGCCTCACGGCGAGCTTCGACGCGATGCGCACGGCTCTCAAATCCAACGAACAGCAGCGCAGTGATGCCGATGCGAAGATTCGTCGCCTCGCCTACTACGACCAGGTCACCGGCCTGCCGAATCGCGCCTATCTGCAGGATTACCTGGCGACCGCGCTGGCCGCCGCCAACCGTCAGCGCAAGCAGCTTGCGGTGTTGTATTTCGATTTGGATCACTTCAAGCGTATCAACGATACGCTGGGTCATGGCGCCGGCGATATCCTGCTGGAGCAGACTGCCGAACGTTTGAGCCAGTGTCTGCGCGCCTCCGACATGATCATGCGCGGCGCACAGCGCAGCAGTGATGGCGAGGCGGGCGAACAGACGCACACGATGGCGCGCTTCGGCGGTGACGAATTCATTCTTATCCTCAATTCACTTGATGACGCTTACGGCGTAGCGCGAGTTGCGCGTCGCCTGCAGGAGTCGTTTGTCGCGCCGTTCAAGATTGGCTCCGACGAGTTGTTCGTCACTTGTAGTATCGGTATCGCGATGTACCCCGACGACGGTAACGATGCCGACACCCTGCTGCGTAACGCCGATGCAGCGATGTACGACGCCAAACAACATGGGCGCAACAACTACAGCTTCTACATGAAGGAAATGAACGCCCGCGCCCGCGACCGTCTGTCGCTGGAAGGGCGTCTGCGTAAAGCCATCGAACTTGAACAATTCGAGCTGCACTATCAGCCGCAGATAGACTTGCGCAACAACCGCTTGATTGGCCTCGAAGCCCTGGTGCGCTGGGCCGATCCTGACAAAGGCCTCATCAGCCCGATGGAGTTCATTCCGCTCGCTGAGGAAACCGGCCTCATCGTGCCGCTCGGTGAGTGGATTCTGAAACGCGCCTGTCAGCAGATGCAGGCCTGGAACGGCACCGCGTTGCACGGTGTGCGAGTGGCCATCAATCTATCGCTGCGTCAGGTTAAAGAACGCAACTTCGCGGCGCTGGTCGGCGAAGTGCTGGCCGCCAACAAACTCTCGCCCGCGCAGCTCGAACTTGAGCTGACCGAGTCGGTGCTGATGGAAGACAGCGACGGTCCGAGTCGTATCCTCGACAGTCTGAAGGCGATGGGTTTGAGCCTCTCGATCGACGATTTCGGCACCGGTTATTCTTCGCTCAGCTATCTCAAGCGCTTCGCCATCAACAGCCTCAAGATTGACCGCAGCTTCGTGCGCGACATGGAGTCCGATGCCAATGACCAGGCGATCATCACCGCCATCATCGCCATGGCGCACAAGCTGAATCTCGATGTGGTCGCGGAAGGTGTCGAAACACGCGAGCAGGCGCTGCTGCTGCGCCAGTTCAATTGTGATCAGATCCAGGGTTACTGGATCAGTCGTCCGCTGCCACCGGCCGAGGTCGAACGCTTCGCGAGTCAGCCGATAGCGGTGTTGGAGGCTATGCCACCGCTGTCCATCGCCCCCACGCTTACCCTGCTGCCAAACGACCCGCTGCGGCTAGCGGCAGGCGAGGCCTGAATGTCGCGCGGTCGGCCTTGATCTGCGGCGTATAATCGCCGCGGGCGGCAGGCCGCCAGCCCGCCGGC
>CAMCBY010000421.1 GCA_945873015.1 Klebsiella pneumoniae | reverse complement strand
CCGAGGCCGCGACATCGAGTTGCACCGCGCGCGCGTCGATGCCGCTGTCGCGCAGCGCGGCGGCGGCGGCCACGCCCTGTTCGAGTTGACGCGCGCCGATGAACACGCGGTGGCCGAGCGCGCCCAACTGACGGGCAATTTCGAAACCGAGGCCGCGATTGGCACCGGTAATGAGAGCGTTACGAACCTCAAGCATGAAAGTGTCCGGGCTGGTCAGAAAAGAGCGCGATGTTAACAGCGATGCACCGACAAGGAGCAACGCCGCACTTGGCCGCTTGCCGTCGCACGTCGATAATCGCGGCATCAGGTTCGATTCTGGCCGCTTGGGCGGCCGCCCCAGCGGAGACCCTCGCGATGAAAAGGCATGTGAACGTATTGGGCGTCGGCATGACGCAGTTCAAGACCCCCAAGAACGCCGATCCCTACACGGTCATGGGCCAGCAAGCCGGGCAACTGGCGCTGGCCGATGCCGGCCTCGACTATCGCGAAGTGGAACAGGCTTATGTCGGTTACGTTTACGGCGATTCAACCGCCGGCCAGCGGGTGGTCTACGAACTCGGCATGACCGGCATTCCGGTCTTCAACGTCAACAATAATTGCGCGACCGGCTCGAGCGCCCTGTATCTCGCCCGCCAGGCGGTGGAATCGGGCATGGTCGAATGTGCGATTGCGCTCGGCTTCGAGCAGATGCAGCCCGGCGCACTGGTCAACGTCTACAACGACCGCCCCTCGCCGCTCAGCAAATTCGTCGATTTGGCCAAACAGAAGTATGGCGACAGCGACATTCCGATGGCGCCGCTGGTCTTCGGCGGCGCGGGTCGCGAATACATGGAGAAATACGGTTGCAAGGCCGAGACCTTTGGCCGCATCACGGTCAAGGCACGGCGCCATGCCGAGAACAACCCCAACGCCGTATTTCGCGAGCAGGTGACGCTTGAGCAGGTCATGCAGAGCCCGAGCATTTGCGACCCCGTGACGCGTTTCCAATGCTGCCCGCCGACCTGCGGTGCGGCCGCCGCCATCCTCTGCTCCGACGACTTTGCCAAGCGCCACGGACTGAAACCGCGCGTACGTATCGCCGCGCAGGCCATGACCACCGATACCGCTTCGACCTTTGGCGGCAGTCTGATCAGTACGGTCGGCTTCGATATGTCGCGCGCCGCCGCACTCAAGGTCTACGAAGATGCCGGCATCGGCCCGGAAGACGTCAAAGTGGTTGAGTTGCATGACTGCTTCAGCACCAACGAAGTGCTCAGCTACGAAGCCCTCGGTCTGACCGCGCCTGGCACCGCCGAGCGCATGATCGAGGATGGCGATAACACCTACGGCGGCAAATATGTGGTCAATCCCTCCGGTGGCCTGATTTCCAAGGGCCACCCACTCGGCGCCACCGGGCTCGCGCAATGCGCCGAGCTCAACTGGCACCTGCGCGATGAGGCCGGCGCGCGGCAGGTCGAAGGCGCGCGCATCGCGCTTCAGCACAACATTGGTCTGGGCGGCTGTTGTGTGGTGACGCTGTATGAGCGCGTCGCCTGAGCTGCGCCCATGACTCATCCCCCGACCGCCATGATAGGTCTCGGCCGTATGGGCAGCGCCCTCGCCGGGGCGCTGGCCGAGGCCGGCGTCGCGCTCACGGTGTGGAATCGCAATCCGGCCCGCGCCTACGCCTTCGAAGGCCGTGCGCGCGTCGCACGCAGCGCCACTGAAGCCTGCAGCAGCGCCGATCTGGTGGTGCTGTCCTTGAGCGACTACAGCGCCGGCATCGAAGTGATGGACGAAGTCGCCGAGCACATTGAGCTGGCTGACAAGACCCTGGTGCAGCTGACCAGCGGTTCACCGGCCGACGCGCGCACCATGGACGCGTGGGCCGGCATGCACGGCATGCATTATCTCGACGCTGCCATCGTTGCCTATCCAAACGCCGTCGGCAGTGCCCAGGCAGTATTGTTTTATGCCGGTGACGAGCAGCGTTTCCAGCGCTACCTGCCGACACTCGGTGCATTCGGTGGCGTCAGTCAGTTTGTTGGTGAGGCAATAGGCGCAGCCGCCACGCTCAACTGCGCAGTGCTGGAGTATTACTACGGTGCCACGCTCGCCATGCTGCACGGCGCGGCGCTGTGCGAATCGGAACAATTACCGCTCGGCCAATACTTTCAGATGATCAAGGCGATAACGCCGCAGCTTGGCGCTACCGCCGACAGTGCGCGCACCATGATTGACCGTGAACGCTACAGCGGCGTCGATTGTGCGCTCGACACCCACATTGCGGCCCTGCGCCATATTCAGCGCCTGTGCCACGACAACGAAGTCGACACCCGCTTGCCGGACACCCTCATGGCGACTTACAAAAAGGCCATCACCGCAGGTTATGGCGATGAAGAAATCGCCGCCGTGTTCGAGGTATTGCGCAAGCGCGCCGATTAGGTTGAACCGACCGTGCGTAAAACCTGAAATAGGTCAAATGGCGCGGCGGTCATGGTCTGTCAGCATGAATGTCAGGCAAGCGGCTGACGAGTGATGTTTTGGAGCGGCCATGAACATTGATGCGAACGCACAGCTACCGCGCGGCGGAATGGACGATGCCGCTGTTGCCGTCGGCATCTTTAATGCCTGGATCACGCCCATCTGTGTGCTGGACGAGTGCGGCATCATCATCGCCACCAACGACTCCTGGCGCGAAATGGCGACTTCCCGTGGCGGCCTCGTTGAGCGCACCGGCAATGGCAGCAACTATCTTGAAATTTGCGAACACTATGCACGGGAGCCCAGCGACGATGCGGCGGGCGCTAGTTTCTTTCAGCACCTGAGTGCGGTGCTGGCCGGCGAACTGCCACGCTTCGAAATGCAATACCCCTGCGACGCGCCGACCGAGAGACGCTGGTTCGACGCACGCGTGCGCAGCTTCCGTATCCAGGGCCAGTTGCGCGTGGCGGTCATCCACGTCGACATCACCGTGCTCAAACGAGCGGAGCTGCGCGCGGCCAGCCAGGCCAGCATCATGTCGCTGCTGGCGAGCCGTGTCTCACTGCATGAAGTGCTGTCTGCGATCGTGCGCAGCATCGAAGAAGAAAACCCGACCGTCTTGAGTTCCATCCTGTTGCTCGACGAAAGTGGCCAGCGCCTCGTGCATGGCGCGGCGCCGTCATTGGCGGCCGCCTATGTGCAGGCCATCGATGGCGTGGAAATCGGGCCAGAAAGCGGATCCTGCGGTAGCGCGGCCTACTTGGATGAACGCGTGATAGTCCCGGACATCGAACAAGACCCACGCTGGGCCCGCTTTCGCGACATCGCGCGCGCGGCCGGCTTGCGTGCCTGCTGGTCGGAGCCGATACGCGACAGTGCCGGCCGTCTGATAGGCACCTTTGCCATCTATCACCGGCAGCCCCATTCGCCGAGCGAGGACGACATCGAGACCATCAGCCGCGCAGCGCGTTTTGCGGCGGTCGCCATCACGCGTAAACGCGATGCCGAAGCCCTGCACGAAAGCGAGGCGCGCTTCACCCAGGCCTTTGAGCACAGCGCGGTCGGGGTCGGCTTCATTGGCGCGGACGGCGTGATATTCAAAGTAAACCGCGCGATGTGCGACATCTTGGGCTACAGCGCCGCTGAACTTGTCGGCAGAAGCTATGGTTCGCTCACGCACCCCGAAGATCAGGAACGCAGCCACGCTTATGTCGCGCGCCTCAAGCGCGGTGAGCTGGAACACTTCCAGCATGAGAAACGTTATGTGCACAAGAGCGGGCGCACGGTGTGGGCGATCCTCAGCGTGTCGATGGTGCGCGGCGAACGTGGCCAGCCGATGTACGCCGTTGCCCAGGTGCTCGATATATCGGCAATTCGTATCGCCGAAGACGAGCGTGATCTGATGTTCAAATATTCGCTCGACCCGTTGTGCCTGGCCGAAATCGGCGGCGCCTTCAAACAGCTCAATCCGGCCTGGACGCGTGTGCTCGGCTGGGAACAGAGTGAACTGCTCGGGCGCCCTTATCTGGAACTGGT
>CAMCBY010000420.1 GCA_945873015.1 Klebsiella pneumoniae | reverse complement strand
CCCGCCTATACCTATGGCGCCTTCAAGGCGCTGTGGCAGCAATGGGGCGGCACCATCAAGGGCGGTTTCCGGGTCGAAACCAAACCACCCAAGGCCCGCCCACTGTTGACCTGGCAGTCGCGCTCGCTGGCCGAGATCATTCGCCCGTTGAACAAGTGGAGCAACAATCTCATGGCGCGCATGTTGCTGTTCGCAATTGGTGCCAAGGATACCGCTCGCCCCGTGACCCGCGCGCAGGGCGAAACAACTCTGCTCAATCATCTCAAGTCGCGCGGCCTCGATGTGACCGGCATCGTCATCGACAACGGCTCGGGCCTGTCGCGCACCTCACGCGTGACGTCGCGCTTCATGACCGCCCTGCTGCGTCAGGCGTGGCGCGCGCCGAGCATGCCGGAATTCATGGCGTCACTGTCCATCGCCGGCATCGATGGCACGACCCGGCGGCGTTTCCGCGGCGGTGCGGAGCGCGGACGTATGCATCTTAAAACCGGCAGTCTGCAGAACGTCTCAGCGGTGACCGGTTATGTGCACGCCCAGAACGGCAAGACCTACGCGGTCAATGTGATGGTCAACTACGCCAACGCCAATTACGGCATCGGCACCGAGTTGCAGAACGCCGTGCTGGCGTGGACGTTCAAACAACCTTGAGCTGACAGCCGCGCTGGCGCGTCCCGGCGCGCGCCAGCGGGCAGCGACTCAGCGGGCCGCAAGCGCCGCATCCATGCGCGCCAGCACCGCGTCAAGGATGACGCGCGAAGTGGCGAAATTGAGACGCACAAAACCCTCGCCTTCTTCACCAAACGCGCGCCCGTCACTCAAGGCCACCCGCGCCTGCTTGAGAAAAAATTCCTGCGGTTTGCCCGGCAAACCGAGCGCGCGCATATCCAGCCACGCGAGATAGGTCGCCTGCGGTGCAAAATGTCTGACCGCCGGCCAGTGCTCACGACAATGAGCGGCAACGTGGTCGCGATTGCCACGCAGATAATCAATCACCTCGTCGAGCCACGGCTGACCGGCGCTCCAGGCCGCCTCAACGGCGGCGATGGCCAGCGTATTGGTGCCGCCACGGGTATGCGCCGGCAACGCTTCAAAACGCTCGCGCAGCGCTGGCGAGCCGAAATGCGCAAACGCCATACACAGGCCGGCGATGTTGAACGCCTTGCTGGCCGACATCAGCGTGACAGTGCGCGCGGCGATATCCGGCGACAACGACGCGATCGGTATGTGCCGCTCACCGTTCAGCATCAACTCGGCGTGAATCTCATCGGAGATCACGATGAGATCGTGACGCAGCGCAAACGCCGCGAGCCCGCTCAGTTCGTCACGCGTAAAAGCGCGGCCGCTCGGGTTATGAGGATTGCACAGCATCAGCACCCGCGTGCCGCTATCAACAGCCGCTTGCAGAGCGTCGAAGTCAATCTCGTAATGGGTCGCACCCACCACCAGCGGGCACAGCACCGCGCGCCGTCCGGTTTCAGCGGCCGCATGCAGGAACGGCGGATAGATGGGCGTTTGAATCAGCACCCCATCGCCCGGCGCGCTCAGCGTTTCAAGACCGACATACAGGCCTTGCACCACATCGCTCAACACCACCACTTCGGCCGGGTCGATGTGCCAGTCGAATTGCGCTGCGACCCGCGCCGCGAACATCGCTGGCAACTCGGTGCGGGCCGGCGCGAGGGGATAACCGAGGTCGTTATTCGCCAGCCTTTCGGCGAGCGCCGCGCGTATCGGCTCGGCGACCTCGAAATCCATGTCGGCCACCCATGCCGGTAATACATCGGCGGGATACAGCGACCACTTCTGGCCGCGACGCAGACGCAGTCGGGATTCGTTCAGTTGTTCGATGCTCACGGCGCCTCCATCGGGTGATACGGATTCATGCGCCAATTAAACCCGATTTGCCGCTGTGCGGGTGAAGCAATTGTATTTCTCGACGATGCGGGGTGATTCGTACGTTGTCAGGGAGGGCCTTCACCATGCGTATGCCCGTGAATGTGCGAATGAATTCGCACCTACAATGTGTCCGTCAGAATTACTCGGGGTAGACATGAACATCCTCATCACCGGCCACAGTCGTGGTCTTGGCGCGGCGCTGGCACGTTACGCACTGGCGCGCGGCGATGTCGTTTACGCAATGAGTCGCAGCCCCTTAGCCGATGGCGCAGACAAGCTCCATGAGGTGCGCTGCGATCTGTCCGCTCTCGACAGCATCACGCCGGCGCTCACCGCACTGCTACGCGCTGACATCGTGCTCGATGAGGTGTATCTCAATGCCGGTGTACTCGGCCGCATCGCCGATCTGCGCGACACCACACTCGCCGAGCTGGCGGCTGTGATGGACGTCAACGTGTGGGCCAACAAAATCATCATCGACTGGCTGGCGGCGCGGGCGCCGGCACCGGCGCCGGCCCGTATTGTGCTGATTTCCTCCGGCGCAGGGGTGACAGGTAACCACGGCTGGGGCGCCTATGCCTTATCCAAAGCCGCACTCAACATGCTGACTCAGTTGTACGCCCACGAATTGCCCGCTACCCAGTTGCTGGCGCTTGCGCCGGGTTTGATCGATACCGAAATGCAAACAGACTTGCGTGCTGTCGATGCCACGCGCTTCCCGTCGTTGAAACGCCTGCACGCCGCCCACGGCAGTGCCGACATGCCCGACGCCGACACCGTCGCTGCGCGCATACACGCGGCCGAGCCCCGGCTGGCCGCGTTGCCGAGCGGCAGCTTTGTCGACCTGCGCAGGCTCTAGTGAAGTGACTCGCCAGCCGTCAGATGGCCGCGCTCAAATGTTTGAGTTCGTGATTCAGAATACGGTCGTTTTCGCTGTAGTCGACCGGGCAGTCGATGAGATGTACACCGTCAGCCGCCAGACACTGCGCAAGTAAAGGCCCAAGTTCGGCAGCACTGGCGACACGGTGTCCGTGTCCGCCGTAGCTTTCGACATAACGCACAAAATCGGGGTTGCCATAGGTCAGGCCCCAATCCTCAAAACCCATGTTGGCCTGCTTCCAGCGAATCATGCCGTAGGCATCATCGCGCAGCACCACCACCACCAGATTCATCTTCAAACGCACCGCCGTTTCGAGTTCCTGGCTGTTCATCATGAAGCCACCATCGCCGCACACAGCCATGACCTTGCGGGTCGGATGGACCAGATGGGCAGCCATCGCCGAGGGCAGACCCGCGCCCATGGTTGCCAGCGCATTGTCGAGCAGCACCGAATTCGGCACATGGGCTTTGTAGTTGCGTGCGAACCAGATTTTATACACGCCATTGTCGAGCGCGATGATGCCGTCAGAAGGCATGGCCTTGCGCACTTCGGCAACCAGCCGTTGCGGATAGACCGGAAAACGATCGTCATCGGCGCCTTGCTCAAGATGCGCTTCAGCCGCCTGACGAATGGTCTCGATGCGCTGGAAATCCCAATGCGCCTGCGCTGTGATGCTTTGTTTCATCTGCCAGATGGCATTGGCAATATCGCCCACCACTTCGATTTGCGGAAAGTACACCGGGTCAACTTCTGCCGAACGAAAGTTGACATGGATGACCTCCGGCCCACCCGGCTTCATGAAGAAAGGTGGCTTCTCAATCACGTCGTGGCCGACGTTGACGATCACATCGGCGCTCTCAATGGCGCGATGCACGAAGTCACCCGCAGACAGTGCGGCGTTGCCGACAAACTGCGCATGGCGTTCATCGATCACGCCCTTGCCGAGTTGTGTGGTGACGAACGGCATGCCGGTGTGTTCGATGAACTGCAGCAGCATACGCGAAGTGATTTTGCGATTGGCGCCGGCGCCGACAATCAGGACCGGCGTGCGCGCCTTCTCGAGCCGATGCACAGCAGCACGAATGGCTTTGTCTTCTGGTATCGCACGCCGCACCATGCTGCGCGGAATAGGCACGGTGTCGGTTTCTTCCTCGGCGATATCCTCGGGGAATTCCAGATGCACCGCGCCGGGTTTTTCTTCCTCGGCAAGGCGAAACGATTCACGTACCCG
>CAMCBY010000419.1 GCA_945873015.1 Klebsiella pneumoniae | reverse complement strand
ACAATGCGTGCCCGAACCTCGGATAAATGCCACGGTCCGTGTGTGTTCTGCAAGCCAAAGATGGCCGCCAGCGACGGCGGGCCGATGCCAATATCGGTGCTGAGATCGCGTTCGAACCAGGCGATATTCGCTTGTTCCATCGCATCCGCGAGGCGCTGATCGCGCTCACGCACAGCGAAGCTGGCATGGCTCACCGAACTCATGTCAGTGCAGGTGCCAAGCACGCGTAACGCTGCGCCGGCCGCATCGCGCTCGGTCACAGTGCCGCGCGACAATAACCAACGTTCGCCGCTGCCGCTGTCGGCGAGGCGAAAGTCGCATTGCCACTGGCCATTGATACATGCGCCGTGGCGTTCCATACAGGTCTGGACACGCGCGCGGTCGTCGGCGTGCACGCGCGCGAGCCAGCCTTCACCGGGCAACGTGACTTCCTGCTCACCGTAGCCGAGCACCTGGGCACAGGTCGGCGACAAACGCCACACCGCGGCCTGCGGCTCCCATAACCACTGACCGTGGCCGAGACTGGCCAGCAGCGGGTCCCAGCCTGGCGCGGGTCCGATGCGCTCGGCCTGCGAGAAATTGTCTGCTGCGTTGCTGTTCATGTTGAATGCTCCAGGGCTGGCCATTTGGGGCGCAACGGTGCGGCCGCGAATGTGTGCAAGTGGCGGCTGTGGTCAGGGCAGGGCGCAAACAGAATCTCAGCGCAGATGCCCCCGCCGACACCACGACGCTCGGCCGCGCCGACGATGAACATCAGCAACAGCAGCGGCAAATTCAGGCGCAAGCTGGCAAACATCACTCGCGGCCTGTCGCCTTGGCCGAGAGACGATGATTATGGGGCGGGATGCCGGCCATGATCTTCAGGCGTTCCGAACGGCCTGTACAGTGTCACTCACCATATTCACCAAGGCTTCCGGATCGAGCGGCTTGGACAGGCACCTTTCGGCTCCCGCTGCTACCGAGCGGCCAGTATTCTCGGACGAAGCAAAACCCGTCATGGTGATGACCCGGGTGGCACGGGTCAGGTGATCAGCTTTGATCCGCTGGCATACTTCAAAACCGTTCAGGCCCGGCATCATGAGGTCGAGCAGCACGATATGCGGACGGATGACCTGCATCTTGGTGCCGGCATCGAAGCCGTCGTAAGCAGTTTCTATCTGCAGGTTCTCGATTTCGCTCAGCAGTTCGCGAATGTAGCCAACCAGTTGGCGATCATCGTCCACCACCAATAGTCGTGCCTGACTGCCCTGAACTGCCGCACGTGCACCCGACAGCCCGTGATCGCGGGCAAAACGTTCAACCTCGTTGCGCAGAAAGCGGCGGTGACCACCCACCGTCACTTCAGCCTGCAGCAGACCTTTCTGCGCCCATTGCCGCACCGTGATGGGTGAGACCATGAATAAGGTCGCAACCTCGTTGGGGGTGAGATAGGGTTTGTCCGGCGCGTTCATCACGACTTTCCTGTTTTCAATACGCGATTTCATGCTGCGTCTACTGTGTGCTGTGCGGATTGTTCAGCGCGCGGGCTGGTGGCGCGCACGATGTTGCCATTACCGAGATATTCTATCGAGCTGAAACTCAGGCGACGCGCCATCGCGATGCCGCGGCCATGGGCATGGGTGGCGCGTCCTGGTTCGAATTCAAAATAAGGTCGCGGGTCGAAACCCTGGCCTTCGTCTCTGACGGTGTAGACCACCTGTTGCGCGTTCATCTCGACCTGCACGGTGGCGAATTTGTCCGCGTGCGGGGGCACGGCGAGCCGTTTGCGAATCTCGTCCTGCCAGCGGCCGGCGGCCAGGAGGTCGGATTTCTCCGTGTAGCCGATGGCGAGGTTGCCGTGCTCGACGGCATTGATCAGCAACTCCCACAGGCCGGTCACCACCGAAGCTGGATTGCTGGTGCAATGGGCGAGCAGGCCGGCCAGCGCGCGCGCATCGTGCGGTGTGCGGAACTTGAATTCGCCGCTATGCAACAGGCCAATGGCACTCGCGGTGGAGGCGAGTTCCTGACGCAAGTCGCTGCGGGCCTGAAAGTCATCGATGGCGGCACGCACGACAGCCTGCAACATCGATTCGCGGAATGGTTTGGTGACGTAATAATAGGCGCCGGCATCAATGCCATCGATGATGTCCTGTTCGCTGGCGAGACCGGTCAGCAACACCACCGGGATATTGCGTGTCGCAGCGTTGCCTTTCATGCGCCGCAGGATGGTCAGGCCGTCGAGATCGGGCATGCGCCGATCAAGCACCACCGCCAGATAGTGCTCCGGCGCGCCAGTGACGCGCTCGAGACCATCGCGCCCGAGTGCGGTCAGTTCGACATGGAAGCCGGCCTGCTCCAGCACTTCGGCAGTAAATTTTCCCAACTGCTGGTCATCGTCAACGATCAGAACCGTATCCGGTGTCATGTGGTAGTCCTTGCGGTAGCAACAGGCGTGGCGAACGCCATGTAATTTTCTTTATTGGTATTCATACGCAGCGACATCAGTCGCGCGGTACACAGCCGTTTGCGAGCAGCGCTTCGTAGATGCGACGACCGCCATCGCGGACGCTGTTATGGTCGCCAAAGGTCATCATCGCGGGCGCATCGCTGCGCAGCAGGTTGAGGAATTCGCGGGTCAGCGCAGGGTTGTAAAAACCCTTGTTCATCTCTTCTTCGATGATGTCGCGGGCACGCTCCACCGACCATGCTTCTTTGTATGGACGGGCGCTGGTCAGCGCATCGAATACATCGAGCAATTGAAATATCTGCGCGAGCAGCGGTATTTCGCTGCCGCGTAATGCATCGGGATAACCGCTGCCATCCCAGCGTTCATGGTGATGGCGAATGATCGGCACTGCGCTGCGCAGGGATTTCAGTTCGCCGCACAGCATCGCGCCAATTACGGTGTGCTGTTTCATCATCACCCATTCGGTGTCGGACAACGGGCCGGGCTTGAGCAGAATGCGATCGGGAATCGCAAGCTTGCCGATATCATGCAGAATCGCGCCGCTTTTCAGCGCCGCCAGATCGCGCTCACCGAGACCGAGCGCTGCACCGAACACCTCTGCATAGTGGGCGAGCCGCGAGCAGTGATCGCCGGTGCACTCGTCTTTTGCTTCAACCATACGCGCGAGGCCGAATAGCAAGGTTTCGGCGCTCTCCATCTGGTCGGTGAGACGTTTGGTGGTGGCGGCCGAACGCACCCGCGCGATGAGTTCGTTGGGGTCATAGGGTTTGCGAATGAAATCATTGGCGCCACCGGCGAGACTGATGCTCAAGTCCGCATAACCATGCGAGCCGGTGACGACGATGATCGGCAGGATGTGGCGGTTGTAGCGTTCGCGAATCGCCTGACAAAGTTCATCGCCGTTCATTTCCGGCATGACCTTGTCGACCAGCACCACGTCGAATTCTTTTTGCGTCAAGAGTTCAAGTGCGATGCGCGCAGACATGGCGGCGCTGACGCTGAAGAGTGGTGGGGAGAGGATTTCCGACACCAGGCCGCAATGGGCGGCGTCGTCATCGACAATCAGTACTCGAAAGGGCTCGGCGCGCTCAGCGGCCAGACTCATGTTGACGAAGGACAGCGCCCGGTCGCGTGGACGGAAGTCCATGATGCGATCGGCGACCGGCACGTTGCCGGTCTGACTGCCTTCGCTATCGCGGTCGATGTCGGCGGGCGCTTCGGCGGCGAGCTTGTCGGGCGTTCGATTGCTTGAATTGATGATTGCGCTCATGACGGTAGTCCTGAATGTTCCTGTTGCCTGGTGAGCCGCCGCTCTGCCAGGTGTGGTGTGGCGAGCGCGTAGAGAGCGGCTCTCGACACCAACACGGTTAGCGGCCAGCGGCTCAATCGGTTTAATCCTTTTTGAGCTAAGAATATTCGCAGCGACGCCATTGCCGGGGCCGGATGCGTCGAATAATCAGTAAGTTTGGCCACGGTGCAGGAAGGGCGCCAAAGCCTCGCCGGGCCGAAGTGGGGGCCCGAACGAATAGTGATTCAACTTATTAAATCGAATTAATCGGAATTAAATCCGAAGCTGGCG
>CAMCBY010000418.1 GCA_945873015.1 Klebsiella pneumoniae | reverse complement strand
AGACGGCGTCCGTGAGACAGCACAAACAACAGCACGAAGGTCAGCCCGAACAGCACCGCGGTTTCAAGCACCGCTTTGAACAGTGCCTGGCCGAACGAGGACTCCAGGCTATAAATAACGACCGACAAACCCATGTTGCCGAGCGTGGTAACTGCCAGCAGGGTGCTGGAACGAGGCAGGTCCTGCGGCGCCAGTTGAAATATGCACACGCCACTGAAAGCGCGCAGCAGAGCCCACAGCGCGCTCAGCATGGCCAGTGCCCGCGCCGAGACGGCATCAAGCCGGTGAGCCGTCTTCCTTGGCAGTGAGCCGCGCGCCCTGACCGTAACGGGATTGCACGTAGGTATCGAGAATGATCTTGAACTCGTTGGCGATGTTCTCGCCGCGCAGGGTGGTGAATTTCTCGCCATCGACAAACACCGGGGCGGAGGGCGCTTCGCCGGTGCCCGGCAGGCTGATGCCGATGTCCGCGTGTTTGCTTTCACCGGGGCCATTGACCACGCAACCCATGACCGCCAGGGTCATCGATTCCACCCCCGGGTGGGTTTTGCTCCAGCCCGGCATCTGCGTCCGTACGTAGGCCTGGATGTCGCGCGCCAGTTCCTGGAACACAGTGCTGGTGGTACGCCCGCAACCGGGACAGGCGGTGACCAGCGGCGTAAAAGAGCGCATGCCCATGGTCTGCAGCAGTTCCTGCGCAACGATAACTTCCTTGGTGCGGTCGCCACCCGGTTCAGGCGTCAGCGATACACGGATGGTATCGCCTATACCTCTCTGCAGCAGAATGCCCATCGCCGCTGCGGACGCCACCATGCCTTTCGAGCCCATGCCCGCTTCGGTCAGACCAAGGTGCAGAGCGTAGTTACAGCGCGATGCGAGTTCGGTATAGACGGCAATCAGATCCTGCACGTCGCTGACCTTGCACGAGAGCAGGATGCGATTACGCGGCAGACCGATGGCCTCGGCCTTGGCGGCGCTGTTCAGCGCCGACACAATCAGCGCTTCGCGTGTCACCGCCTTGACGTCGCGCGGCTCGGCCAGCTTGGCATTGTCGTCCATCATCTGTGTGACCAGCGACGGGTCGAGACTGCCCCAATTCACGCCGATACGCACGGGTTTGTCGCGCGCGATGGCAACCTCGATCATGGTCGCAAACTGATTGTCCTTTTTGCGACCGAAGCCAACATTGCCGGGATTGATGCGGTATTTGGCCAGCGCCTGTGCGCAATCGGGGTACTTGGTCAGCAACAAATGGCCGTTGTAATGAAAATCGCCGACCAGCGGTACACGACACCCCATTGCATCGAGCATGTCGCGGATGCGCGGTACCTGGCGTGCGGCGTCTTCGGTGTTGACCGTGATACGCACCACTTCCGAGCCGGCGGCCGCCAGCGCTTGCACCTGTCTGGCGGTGCCGAGTGCGTCGGCGGTATCGGTATTGGTCATCGACTGCACGACCACCGGTGCATTGCCGCCGACCGTGATGTCGCCGATTTGCACTGGCACACTTTGATGACGTTTATACCCGGCTTCTGAAATCATGATGAGGCTCTGCTAAAGACGTGGACGCGATCGGCGGCCGGAATTCTACAGTAGCATGGCAAGGGTGCCAAAGCGGTGAGCGTAGGAAATGAGCATGCGTATCGGCATCGATCTGGGTGGAACAAAAATTGAAGTGGCGGTGCTGGGTGAAAATGATCAAATAGTCCTGCGCGAACGCGTACCGACACCACGCCATGATTACCATGCCATCTGTGATGCGATTGCGACACTGGTGCTCCACGCTGAGCAAGCGCTCGGCGTGCGTGGCACGCTGGGCGTCGCAATCCCCGGTGCGGCGTCGCCCGCCACGGGACTGATAAAAAATGCAAATACCGTATGCCTGATAGGGAATCCTCTCGAAGCTGATTTGGCCCGCCGACTTGCCCGCCCGGTGCGTCTTGAAAACGATGCCAATTGTTTTGTGGTGTCGGAAGCCGCCGATGGCGCGGCCGCCGGTGCCTGCAGTGTATTCGGTGTGATCATCGGCACCGGTTGCGGTGGCGGCTTGTATCTCAACGGCGCGCCGATACGGGGTGCGAACGGCATTGCTGGCGAATGGGGTCACAACCCTGCGTCGTGGCCGCGTGATGGCCGCCAGGCGCGGCCGTGTTATTGCGGCCGCACCGATTGCATCGAAACCTATCTGTCGGGGCCCGGGCTCACCTATACCTACAATGAGATGGGCCCGCAGCGGTGCGCGAATGTACTGGCCATTGCCGATGCTGCCGAGCGCGGCGAGGCGCAGGCAGTGCGCGCGTTCGAAACGCATCTCGATCAGCTCGCGTTCTCCCTCGGCACAATCATCAACGTGTTCGATCCACAAATCATCGTTTTGGGTGGCGGCTTATCCAATCTGCCGGGGATCGCTGCCGAAGTGACGCGACGTTTGCCTCCCTACGTGTTCGGTCCGGAGTTCGAGAGTCGTGTGGTGATAGCACAGCACGGTGACAGCAGCGGCGTGCGCGGTGCGGCCTGGCTGTGGTCGAAAGCGGAAGCGGCGGCGTTTGTATAAGTTGCACGGCGTGGCAACGTACCGTTCTTGCGCTCATCGCAACAGGATGGACGGCGCAGGCCGGTATCTGTGACCGGAGTCTCAGCAGGGTGGCGGGGCGCTTCCTAGACTTGATTCCAAGATGCGCGACGACCTTCGATAAGTCTCCGCATCGTGTGCTCGGTGGACGCCCACCCCCCCCAACCCCCCGGGCGGACACCGAGCTTTTTTTTGCTCAAATGTCGGCCCATGCGCCCGCCTGGGCGGGGCACTGGAGCAAGCGCGTTAGTTGAGTACGGTTTTCTCCAGCCGATAGCCGTGCTGGTAAATCGAGGACAGTTTCCAGCCCGTATCCGGCGCCAGCGACAGCTTGGAGCGGATGCGGCTGACATGGGTATCCACGGTGCGGGTGTTGATGTCGGGATTGCGGCCCCACACGCTTTCCAGAATATGCGCACGGGATAACACGCGGCCGACGTTGCGAAACAGGAACACGATCAGCTCATATTCTTTCTGCGTCACTTCGATGCGCTCACCGTCGCGTTGGATCTGGTGGTTGCCGAGATCGATCAGGAAGGGATCCTGTTCGATGGTGACCTGGGCATCATCGACGCTGGCGGCACGCCGCACCACAGCCGTGATCCGTGCCACCAGTTCCCGTTGTTTGGCGGGTTTGACCACATAGTCGTCGGCGCCTTCTTCGAGCGCGCGCACGATGTCGTCTTCTTCGTCCTTGGCGGTGACGAATACCACCGGGATGGGCCAGTCGAAATTCTCGCGCACCCAGCGCAGTACTTCGAAGCCGTTCATATCCGGCACCATCCAATCGAGGATGAGGGCATCGAAACTGTCATGTTTGATATTGCGAACGAAGGACTTTCCGGTCTCAAAGTGTTCGCAGGTGTGACCGGCGGCCTTCAACCATTCGGTGAACAAGGCGGCTTGGTCCTGATCATCTTCCAGCAGTGCGACCCTCACATGACTTCTCCTGACTGTCGGTTCTGTGCGGCGAACGGGGCGGCGCAGACTCCTTGGCGGCAGCCGCGGCGGAATCTTTATTTTTTCGGGTCAAGAACGGTCTTATCATAGCGCCTATGTTTGGAGCCGGGAACGGTTTCCGAAACCGCAACGCGGGCGTCGCATCGCGCGCCGTACATCGTCAGTGCCAACCGTCAGCAGGCAGGAATCACCATGAGTAAAACCACCAAGACCGATAGCGAATGGCGCGAGACTTTGTCTCCCGAAGCTTTCGCCGTATGCCGTCAACAGGGTACCGAAGCGCCCTTCAGCGGTCGTTATTACAATCTCAAGGACGACGGCATCTATCGTTGTGTGTGCTGTGACGCGCAATTGTTCAGTTCCGAGCACAAGTTCGATTCGGGATCTGGCTGGCCGAGTTTCTGGCAGGGAGTGGATGAAGGCCGCCTCTTGCTGCGTACTGACGCCAGCCACGGCATGGTGCGCACCGAAGTGGTGTGCGCAGCCTGTGAGGCGCATC
>CAMCBY010000417.1 GCA_945873015.1 Klebsiella pneumoniae | reverse complement strand
GTCGATAGCGGCCCGTGGCGGCGCGCGCTGAAGGGTGGACGCACAGATCTGGGGCATGATTCGGGTCGGCACGCCGGCGAACAGCGATGCAGGCCGAAAGTCTCGGGGAGCGGTCAGAGGGTCGGGCGCCCGCGCATGGGTCTGTCGTGTTTTGACAGACTGCGCAGGCGCCGCGCGATGTCGGTCGGCTTGCCGCCGGCGCTCAGCCGCCGGCGATACCCACCATAAATGAAATCGTCTCGCCATCGGCGAGGCTGTCTTCCATCGAAATGCGCCGGCCCTTGGTATCGACGAACATCGTGCCGCGCTCGTTCAGCTCATTGGTCTCGGCATCGATCAGCATCGAACGCATCTTCTCGCCGTACTTGGCACTGATACGTTCGGCGAGTTCGGCCACCAGTGGCTGTTCGAGCTGAAAGGTATCGCGACCGGTGGCCGCGAGTTCCTTGAAGTGACTGTGAAACTCAGTGTGGACGGTGATCATGGCCGCGCGCCTCAGGCCAGTGCGCCATCGGCGGCCAGCACCTCGGCCACATCACCCATGCCGAGTTCATCGAGCTTGGCGCGGGTCTGCAGGCCGGAGTCGCGATCCCAACCGCGCCACTGGTAATACTCGTCCAGCACCGGCACGAACATGTCGGCCGCCACGCGGCCGGCGTACATTCCTTCTGGACTCGGCTCCCACATCCAGCGCTCGCACACGGTGTCGTGTTCGCGGCGCAGGCCGATGCGTGAGTTGATGGCCTTCTCGAGGTTGCAGATGCGCTCGCCATCCTGCATGAGTTCATCGGGTGTACGATCGATGCCGGTGACGGCGGCGAAAGCTTTGCCGTAATACTCCTGCGGCATATAACCGGCCGGGTCCAGCATCCAGTGGAACAGACACACGCCATAGGAGTTGAGCAAGGCGACCTGATTCTCGACCAGCGCAGTACAGGCGCCCTTCAACACCGGTGTCGACAGATCGGCCGCTTCAGTGCGGCCGTTGAAATATTTCTTCGACAAGTCCTTGCGCTGGAATTTTTCGATAAGACCAATGCCCTTCAGATGATCGGCGCCGCGCGAGGCGACCGCCATATTGTTCATCCAGGTCGGGAAGGGTCGCATTTCTTCGGTGAAACTCGCGCCGCCCTTGCCGTAGATGGCGTACTTCATGAAGTTCTGGCCCTTCATGGCGGATAACTTCAAGGCACCGAAATACACCCCGTCGCTGAACATCACGCCAAACGGATTACTTTGGAACACTACGCTTTCCATGCACGCTTCGATGTCTTCCATGTTGCCCCAGCGCAGCGGCTGGGCTCGGCCGAACAGCTCGGCGACATCACGATCACTCAACAGCTCGCGCTGCTTCAATTCCATGACGAAACTTATGGAGCAGGACAAATCCTGGTTGTCGATGGCGTAGTCGTTGGTGATTTTGCCCCAGTGTGCGACTTCCGCCCAATCACGCACGTCGAGCATGCCGGCCGCACTGCCAGTGGTTAAATATTCCGGGCGGCGGAACGACTCACCCTTGTATTTGGCGGAGGCCTCGGTCTCGGTGCCGTCTATCTTGTATTTGCCATCGCAGGCGATAAAACAGTCGGAAGAACACACTTCGGAATAGCGGTGATATTTTTTCACCCAGGTGTCCGAGCGCACTTCCTCACCGCGGAACTGGTTGCCCTGGTTGTTGCGCCAGGAGTGACCGCCGATGTGCTGATACATCTCGACCGCGCCAAGGGTGCCACGCCGCTTGAAACCGTAGACCGCTTCATTGCTGTCTATCTTGCTCTTGAAGTCGCTCGACCATTCGAGCATGTCGGTCGGACGCTTGACCGGCAGGCCGCCATTGCCCTGCACCGCAATCGCTTTCAGATTCTTCGAGCCAAGCACCGCGCCACCGCCGCCACGCGCATGGATGCGCAGCGCGTCGGCCACCACACCCGCCATGCCGACCATGTTCTCGCCCGCCTGGCTTATGGTCAGGGTGCTGGTCTTGGACGGCCACGTGCCGTGGGTCTGCTGCAGGATGGCGTGGGTCTCGGCGGTGTTCTTGCCCCACAGATGACTGGCATCGAGCAGCGACACTTCGTCGTTGCAGATATGCAGATACATCGGCCTCGGCGCACGGCCGGTGATGGCGATGTATTCGAAGGCCGTAAAACGCACCATGTAAGGAAATTTGCCGCCCCCGGCAGAGTCACCAAAGATGCCGTAGGTCGGGCTCTTGAAGGTGATGCGGCCTTTCACGCCACTGCCGGCACCGGTGCCCGCCAGCGGGCCGACGCCGAACACAAAAATGTTGTCCGGGCCGCGCGGGTCGCAGTGGATGTCGTGGGTCAGGAAATGCTCCCACATGATCCAGTTATTGATGCCCGAGCCGCCTATCCAGCGCTCAAACATCTTATGCGGTATGACCTCGACCTTGAGTTCGCCGGTCGTCAGATTGACGCGCAATAAACGGCTTTCCATCGCATTTCTCCCGTGGATGGCTGTGGCGCTACGCGCTCAAGCCGAACTGCTGATTTCGCCGCGCTCGAGCATGGCCTGCATCATGCCGACCTCGTCGCGCTTCTCGGCTTTCTGTTTGATGATCTGGTTGTAGTCGGCCTGCTCCTCAAAGAACAGCACCGGCAGACGGTTGTATTGTTTGCCGTTGTTCACCAGCTCAGGACGCGTCGCGCAGGCCTTCACACACAGCGGTTCGCCGCCGCACAAATCACATTTGAGCAATTCGCCGCTCGGCGCGACGAACACCACATCGAACGGGCAGCCCGGCACACATTCCATACATTGAATGCAGTTGTCCTGTTCGATCACCGCCGCGCGTGTGGCGGGGTCGTAATAGAACGCATCGGTCGGACACACATCGGCACACGGCGGTGGGTTGCCACAGTGATGGCAGATCTCGGCGACGAAACCCAAACCATCAGGATTGACCCGTGACGGTTTGGTGGGCGCGTGATCGATACGCAGACGCGCGTATTGCGGGTTGACCGTGCCATCCGGCGAATGGGCGAGCGCGCAGGCTACCTCGCAGACGTTGCACTCGGTGCATTGATTGCGCAGCGCGAACAACTTGCGCGCGACGTTCGGCACTTCTTCACCGGGCGCATAGCGCACGGCGCCGGTGACCATTTCTTTCTGCGCGTTGACGGTCATGAGCTGATGTTCTCGGCCGGGGTATTTGATCTAAGCGGCGATGTCCGGCGCTGTCAACCAACACGCAGCCGCAGCATGAAACATCTACCCGATGGATATTCCCGACAACGGTTGCGGGATATACCCCTGTCTCGACGCTTCCGAATTGCGCACAATAGCGTCGAACCATTCGCAGCCGCACACGATGACACAGCCTGCTTTTGAAATCCTGCAGCATCCTGAACTCGGCGAGTTGGCGGCGCGACGTCTGCTCGATTGTGTGTTCGTACTCGACGCCCGAGGCCGCATCCTGCATTTTCATATCGAACAGATGGAAGTCGTCAGCGGCGCGGACAGTGTGCATTACCGCCTGACCGACAGCCCCGCGCTGCCGGAGCGTACACGTTGCCAGATCATTCCGCCGTTTGTGCCCGCGTTCAAACGCAAAGCGTAAGGGTCGTCGCCATGAGCCAGTCCATCGTCACCCCTCTGGAAGTCTCGTTGCGCATCGCCGCCGATGGCCCAGCCACCTATGTGGACGTGCGCACCGTCGCCGAGTTCGTCAAAGGCCATCCGCGTGGGCGGGTGATCAACGTACCGATCGAGTTCTATCACCCCAAGACCAACGCCGCGCACGTCAACGCGAGTTTCGAGATCGTGATGGAGCACACCGTCTCGAAAGATACCCCTCTCGTCGTAGGCGGTGATGAGGGTCCCCGTGCCGCGACAGCGGCGACGGCGCTGGCGGCGGCGGGGTATACGAACGTCAGTGTGATGAGCGCCGGCCTGCCTGGCTGGCGCGAATCGGGCCTGCCGGTCACCGGCAACAATGCCGACGGCGTGAGCTACGTGTCCTTATTGACGCCCGCCAAGCGCAAGAATGCGCCGGCGGTGGAGCATCATTGAAGGCTGGT
>CAMCBY010000416.1 GCA_945873015.1 Klebsiella pneumoniae | reverse complement strand
TGGTGGCGATGGCTGCCATGCAGGAAGTGGGAATTCCCCATGCCAAGCTCAATGTGCGGGGCGGCGCCTGCGCGCTCGGTCATCCGGTCGGCGCCTCGGGCGCGCGCATTGTCGTGACCCTGGTGAATGCGCTGCGCGATATGGGCGGTAAACGCGGCATCGCCAGCCTCTGCATCGGCGGTGGTGAAGCGACCGCGCTCGCTATCGAACTAATCTGACGGTACGCGCCTGCATGCCCGGCTGCAGTCGGGCATGCAGGCTGATTTTTTTCAGGGCGGTGCCGGCAGGGCCCGTACCGAGGGCCGTTCGCCCACGGCCTTGTACCAGCGCAACAGATTGCCCATCGTGGCCGCAGGCTTGACGCCGACCCGCGCCGCAAATTCGATCGTGATGTAGGCGTTGATATCGGCGACGGAAAAGAACGTCGTGGCAAGGAATTCACGGCCCGCGAGCCGCTTGTCCAATTCCTCGAAAAAGACCATGCAGCGCAGCTTGCCGCGCTCGGCCAGTTCAGGGATCTGCGCATAGTCATGGCGGCCAGGCACCGCGCGGTTGGCAAAGCGTGGCTCGCTGTTGCGCAAAGCATCGGCAATCGCGAGGAAACCTTCCATTTCGGTGCGACGACTCCACTGCTCGATGTGTGCGATATCGAGCGGCTCGCTGCCGAACAGGCAGGGCGTGGGATGAAGTGCTTCGAGATATCGGCAAATCGCCATGCTTTCGAGCAGCACGCTGCCGTCGTCGAGTTGCAGGCAGGGCACGGTGGCTTGCGGGTTGACCTTGAGGAAGGCGTCGCTGAACTGTTCGCCCGCGCGCAGATTGATTGAGATGGTCTCAATCGTGAGCCCCTTTTCTTTGATGAACACATTCACCCGACGCGGATTGGGCGCGAGCCCGAAGTCGTAATATCTCATGCTGCCTCCCGAGGCGTTGGCTGTCGGCATCATACTGAGCGATGCGCCGCGCACGAAGCGCATCCGGATGCGCGACAGGCCAGGGAGTGGCTATCATGCGCGCCACAGTAGCGAGAGGAAAACTCACATGAGTGCAGCCAGGACCACTCCTGTCACGGTGGCCGACGGTCGCACGCGGTGCCCGTGGGTCGAACTCGACAAGCCTGATTACGTCGCCTATCACGACCAGGAGTGGGGCGTGCCGGTACACGACGACCGGTTGTTGTTCGAATATCTGACTCTCGAAGGCGCGCAAGCAGGTTTGAGCTGGTACACCGTGCTGCGCAAGCGCGAGGCTTATCGCGAAGCGTTCGCAAATTTTGACATCGCGAGCGTTGCGGCGTTGCCGATTACCCGCATCGAAATCCTGATGGGCAATGCCGGGCTGGTGCGCAACCGGCAGAAACTTGAATCGACACTCGGCAATGCGCGCGCCTGTTTGAAGTTGCAGGAAGAGTTTGGTGCGGTGAGCGACTACCTGTGGTCCTTTGTCGATCACACGGTGCAGGTCAATGCGCCGCGCACGCGCGCCGATTATCGCGCCACGAGTGCCGAATCCGACGCCATGAGCCGTGAACTCAAACGACGCGGGTTCAAGTTCGTGGGCTCGACCATCATGTACGCCTTTATGCAGGCGGTCGGCATGGTCAACGACCATGCCCACGATTGTTTTCGCCAGTCGCAGGTCGTCGAAGCGCTTGGGCACCAGCGGCGATAAATTCCTGGCGAAAAAAAACGGCGGTCCTGAACCGCCGTTTTGTTGTCGACCTCAAGTCGCGCCGAGCGCTTAACCCGCCTTTGCCACCGCGGCGTAACGACCGCCGAAATAGAGTAGCGGTTCTACACCGTCGGCATCGTTAGTGACGATGCGACGCACCTCGCCCAACATGATTTGATGGTCGCCACCGGCAACGATGTCGCTCACTATGCACTCAATGGAAAGCAGCGCGCCTTCGAGTACCGGGGCGCCGGTAGTGCCGCGGCCATAGGCCACGCCGGTGAATTTCTCCTCGCCTTTTTTCGCGAAACGATTGGACAAGTCCTGCTGTGCGCTCGCCAGCACATTGATGCAGAACACCTTCGAATCACGCATGGGCGCGAGCGTGTCGGAATTGTTATCGACACACACGATGAACATCGGCGGGTTCAATGACAGCGATGTCACGGCGTTCATGGTCAGGCCATACGGTTTGCCGGCACTGTCGACGGTCGTGACGATGGAAACACCGGTGGCCCACAGTCCACTGGCGCGGCGGAACTGGTCTGAAGTAATCGAGGTGTCGTTCATTTTTGGTCCAAACTGGTTCAAAACAAGGTCGCCACTCTGCCGCGAAGACCGCGTGCGCGCAAGGTGAGTGCGCGTCGCGAGGCGGGGTAGACGTGTGAAACAGCGCGCCTTTCGAGCTCATCGTGCCGAGGTGCAAGGGTGGGGTGAGCGGTATACGGGCAATGGCGGCGTGGGCTATAGTCCGCGTCCCCGGCGGCGTCCCCGCGTCGCCGGGGTTGAGATCCAATCCAGTTCTGACATCGTGAGCGACGCCGAAAAAAAATCCGAGGACGGAGCCTGGCAAGTGCTCAAATCCGATGAGCTCTACCGCAATCCCTATTTCGCGCTCCGCCGTGAGACCTGCCTGCTGCCCGATGAGCGCATCATGCCCGCCTATTACGTGTGGGAGATGGTCGACTGGGTCAACGTGGTGGCGTTGACCACCGACGGCCAACTCATCCTCGTCAATCAATATCGCCACGCCGCCAAGAGCCGCTTTATCGAGTTTCCCGGCGGCACGACCGAACCCGCGTCGAATGAAAGCCACGAGCAGGCCGCGGTGCGCGAACTGCGCGAGGAAACCGGGTATGTGCCGGGCACTTTGCACTATCTCGGCATGTATTTTCCGAATCCTGGCCTGCAGGACAATCGAATGCATGTCTATCTTGCTATCGATTGCGAATGGGTGGGTGAACCGACCCTCGACCCGTTTGAGGACATCGAGGTTGAATTGGCCAATGTGGCGGACTTCCTCGACATGTTTCAGCACGGAGGACGTCCGATACATGCGCTCATGATGGCGTCGCTCAGCATGGCCCTGCCTGCCATCAGGAAATACTGCCCCAACCTGCCTTGAGGGTGCGGGCACCGGTCGCCCTCGGCGCGGCGGATGCGCAATACCCAAGCCGAGCGGAATTCAGTAATCTCCCGCCCAGCGTGACGGCATGGTCGCGCGCGTGATGTGCACGACTGTCCAACTTCAGTTTCGAATAGGGTGTTTGATGAACAAGCCTGATTACGATCCCCGCTCGGTCTTTGATCTGAGTGGCAAACGCATACTCGTCACCGGTGCTTCGATGGGCCTCGGTAAACGTTTCGGCTGGACCTTGGCGCGCGCTGGTGCGGAAGTGATCCTTGCGGCACGCAGCGAGGACAAACTGCGCGAGCTGGCCGACAGCATTACCGGCTTCGGCGGCAAGTGCGTGTGTGTTTCGCTCGATGTACGCGATCGCGCCGCGATCCGCGAAACAGTCGAACGCGTTGAACAGGCCGGGCCGATAGACGTGCTGGTGAACAACGCCGGCATTGCCATCGTCAAAGCGCCGGAACGTTATCAGGACGACGATTGGGACAACGTCTACGAGACCAATCTGCGTGGGCCCTGGGTGCTGGCACAAGCCATCATCCAGCGCCGTCTGAAAGATGGACGGCCAGGCAACATCGTCAATATTGCGTCTATTCTCGGCATGCGTCCGCTCGGTCACATTGCGCCCTACGCGGCGGCCAAGGCCGCCTTGATCAATCTCGGGCGGGAATTGTGTGTTGACCTCGCCGGGCGCGGCATTCGTGTCAACGCACTGGCGCCGGGATACTTCGAAACGGAAATGAACCGCGAATGGTTGAAGTCACCTGCCGGCGAGCGCTTACGTCAGCGCATCCCGACCGGCCGCTTCGGCCAACCGGAGGATCTCGACGGCGCGATTTTGTTTCTCGCCTCCGATGCCTCGGTATTCATGAATGGCACGGTGCTGACCATCGACGGCGGGCATACCGCCGGACTGTAATCGGTGCGGCTGGTCGCGCGAAATCATTGGGCGGCAGTCT
>CAMCBY010000415.1 GCA_945873015.1 Klebsiella pneumoniae | reverse complement strand
GGAGCCCCACATCATGAAGCGTTGTTCGTCTGCTTTGGCGATGGTGAAGTCGCCAATGATTTTCCCCTGGTGGTTAAGCATGGGGCAAAGTTGCAAACGCCCCTTCTTGGGCAAAGTGTTGGTCATCAGGCCTTGCAGCCATGCCTGGGCGCCAGCGCCAGTGATTTCGTATTTAGCGAAATTCGCCACTTCCGTCACACCCACCGCTTCACGCACCGCTTTGCACTCGGCTTTGATGGGTTCAAAATCGTTGGAGCGGTGGAAGGACACGATGTCTTTGGCCTCGGTGCCTTTGGGGGCAAACCACAGAGGCGTTTCCATGCCCCAGGAATCGCCCATCACCGCGCCTTGTTCGATAAATTTGTCGTACAGGGGCGTGGTTTGCAGAGGCCTGCCTGCCGGCAGTTCCTCATTGGGGAAGCGAATGCGGAATCGGCGCGAATAGTTTTCGCGCACTTTGGCATTGGTGTAGGTGCGAATTTATTCGCACATTAAAAGTCGCGGCGATGTCTGTGCGAAGAAACTCACGCCTAGCCGGCAGTCGGCGCCTTCGGAATCGGAAAGTCGCCGCCTACCATCGCGAGAATCAGGCGGTCTTCCAGTTCGATGCGTGAGGTCAGTTCCTCGGCCAGCAGCGACAGGTCATCGGCAAGTTTGGTGGTAACGGTGTCGGCGCTCGGGCTGTCGTATTTCTCGGTGAACTCCACCGCGATATCGGTCGACCGGGCGATGCGCGGATAGATCTCGCGGGCGATATCCACCACCGCCTGGCGGCGCTCGTTGCCTTCGGCGATGCGCTGGTAGAGACCAAAATGGGCAGCGGCGATGTAGTCGACCAGGATCTCCTGGAAATCGTCCAGGGTCTGGCGCGTCGATTCGTCGGTCTTGCGCAGGTCGAGTTTGGACAGTTCCCACAGCAGCACCAGCATCTGCTGGCGTTCCTGGAGCATGTCTTCAATCAACTTGCGCGAACGAGGACGGGCTGCCTTGGTGGCATTTTTGGATTCGGGCATGGGATTATTCGTATTGATTCAAATGGCATTGGTAATGTAACCCGAGGGCAGGCCAAAAGGCACCCTGGTGCGCCGCGCCGCCGCTCTCGCCTATTTCGGGCATGGCCCGGTCTATAATTCGCCGATGGAGATCCCGGGCTACGAGATCAAGCGCCTTATCGGCCAAGGTGGCATGGCCACGGTTTACCTCGCCGAGCAGCGCTCCCTGGGCCGTGAGGTCGTGCTCAAGATTCTTGATACCAGCACCGGCATTACGCCCGAGACCGTCGAGCGCTTCCTCAATGAAGGGCGCATCATCGCCTCGCTCAATCACCCGCACATCATCACCATCTACGACATCGGCCAGGCCGGTGAGCAGATTTTTATCTCGATGGAATATGTCGAGGGCGGTGACCTCAAGGACCGTCTGCTGAACCGGGTGTTCGCGCCGGTGGAGGCCGTCGATATCATCGAGAAGGTTGCCGCCGGTCTCGCCGCAGCCCATGAGAACGGCATCGTTCATCGCGACGTCAAGCCGGGCAATATCCTGTTCCGCCGCGACGGCACGCCGCTGTTGAGCGATTTCGGCATCGCCAAACGGCTTTCCAATGACTCTGATTTGACCTCGACCGGCATGTTTGTCGGCAGTCCGAATTACATGGCGCCCGAGCAGTCCGAGTCTGGTCCGATCGACGGCCGCGCCGATATCTATTCGCTCGGTGTCATCCTCTACGAGATGCTGACCGGGTCACGCGCCTATGTCGCCGATTCGGTCATCGACGTCATCCTTATGCATAAAAAGTCGCCGGTGCCGAAGCTGCCGGCCGGCCTTGAGCAGTTTCAGGAACTGCTCAATCTCATGATGGCCAAGTCGCGCCAGGAGCGCTTTCGCGACGCCGAGAGCTTGAAACATTTTCTTGTGCAGATGCGGCGTTCCGGTCTGGTCAAATCCAAGGCCGAGATGACCGCGAGCCCCGACTTCGACGTTACCGAGGAGCGCGTCACGCCGAGTGTCGGCACCCAGACCACCGTCCTCGGTGCGCCTGCCAGGCGGCCCATCACGCGCGTGCAATGGTTGCTGCTGAGCATGCTTGTCCTGTGCGGCCTCGGCTGGGGCGTACTGCTGACCATTGAGCATCGTCTTGAACCACCGCCGCGCATGCGGCCGGTCATGACCAGCCAACTCGAAGTGCGTGCCCCCAGCGAGCCGGTCGCGCCGGCCGGCACCGCGCCCGAGCAGGTCGCCCAGGCTTTGTTATGGCTGGGCCGCCACAGTCTCGATGACCTGCGTCTGACCGAACCAGCGCGCGATAACGCCTACTATTATTTTTCGCGCATGCTGCAAATCGACCCGGCTAATGTCGACGCGCGGCAGGGCATGCAGGCGATCGCCGCGCGTTTTGCGATGCTGGCCGAACAGGCCATCGCCGACGACCGCTTCGATCAGGCGCGCGGGTACATCGCCCTTGGCTTGCAGATCGATCCGTCCAATCGCGGTTTGAGTGAGATGCATGACATCGCAACCGCGGCCAAGGTCGGTTTCTGGGCGGCCGTGGCAAGCCTGTTCAAGCACGACGGCTGAACGGATCAGGGACGGGTGGGTGCGGTTTTGCTCTCGCTCGGCAGCATATCCAACAACGAGCGGGCCTCGTCCAATTGCCGTTGATCCCAGGCATCGATCAAGGCTTTGAGCGACGCCGCCTTGCTGGCGGTGGCGGTCTCGACGCCGCTGGGGGGTGTTGTATCGGCGCTCTGCGTTGCGCTTATCGGTGCCGCTGGCGCGTCTTCGGCGCGGGCCGGCGGGCTGTCCTGCGCGGGGGCGGCGGAGGCGCTGTCGGGCTTGGCGTGATGGTCGCCAAAAGCTTCAGCACGCAGCGCGGCGCGTTGTTCGTCCGAGACCGGCATGCCGGTATCGTCCACCAGTTGATTGTTCTCGAACACGTAGACGCGCGGGCCGGGATCGTGACTTCGGTACCAGGCCGGCGGCGTGCCGGACAACTGGGTGGTGCCGGTAGCGGGGTTGTGCCATTGATACATGCGCGCCGCGGCGGGCGCGGCCGACAGGCAACAGACACAGATGAAAACCAGGGTACGACGCATGCACGACACTCAGGGACGGCGCCTGGGAGTATAGCAGCGCCGCTCTTGTGTCCCGCGTCGATAACTTTCACCAAGCTGCCACGCTGCCCCTGCAGTACGGCTGGAAGGCCGCTATGGATTTGTATCTGCACAAATTTGACGCACTGGCGGCTAGTGGCGCCGAGGTCGTGGTCGCCGATGGCGCGGCGCTGCGGGTATTGAACCGTGCGCTCGACATGCACGGCAGCGAGAGCGGTGCGCTGGCCTGGCGGCCACCGACCGTGCGTACCCTGCCGGCCTTGCTGGCGGAAAGATTCGAACACCAACAGCGCGCCGGCCGCGGCGCGGCGCTCGATTTTGTGTTGTCGGCCGAACAGGAGCTGGCCTTGTGGGCGGCGGTGGTGGCGGGCGACGAAACGCTGGACATCGATGCACCCGAGGCGGCGGCGCTGGCGGCGCGCGACGCGTGGCGTGCGCTACACGCCTGGCATCTGCCGTGGCCGCCGGCGCCGGCTTTGATCAACGACGACGTGGCCGCCTTCCAACGCTGGAGCGCTGATTATCTGGAACGTTGCCGTGCCCTGCGCGTCACCGATCATGCGCGCTTGTTGTCGTCCGGCGGCGAGCCGCTGGCCGCGCATTGGCTGGCGCATGGTTTCCTGGCGCCACCACCGGCACTGGCCGCACTGCTGCCGCAGGCGCCCGCACCAGCGCGGGAGCCTGCCACGCGTTTTGTCGCCCGCGCCTTTGCCGACCGTGAGCAGGAACTGTATGCCGCTCTGAGCTGGGCGGATCGCGAACACGCCAGCGCCGGCGGTCGGGTGGTGGTGGCGCTCGACAGCCTGCGCGAGGACCAGGCCTTGGTATTGCGCTGTGTGCGCGATGTATTCGGTGCAAACGATGCGGTGCATGTCAGCGCGCGCACGCCCTTGAGTGGCGACCCGCGCATCGCCTGTGCGCTGGCGATGCTCGAATTCGCGC
>CAMCBY010000414.1 GCA_945873015.1 Klebsiella pneumoniae | reverse complement strand
GGCGTCGATGGCGAAGCTGTGCTGTTCGACGATGGCGCGGGTCAGATCGAATCGACTGTTCTGGTTCCAGCCACCGCCCTGGTAGAACCAGGCATAACTCAGCAGACACAGCAGGCCAAGCACCAGCCCCAACCCATGACGCGGCGGCGCGGAAAGAGAGCTATGCGGTGACATGATCCCGTGGTTTTGAATGGACGCCTGACGGCCCGGCGCAGCCTAGCACGGAAGCCCAGCCTCACCTGTAGGTGCGAATTTATTCGCACATTCAGGCCGCGCCCCGGCGCCCAGCCACGCCCGTGAATGTGCGAATAAATTCGCACATTCAGGGGCCGCAGTGCAGCATCGTGATGGCGTCGTCGGGGTGATCTTTCGATGGTCGCGCCGTCTGCGGGTCGCCCGTACAATCGGCCCACCCTACACGGAGATCCCCACGCCATGGCCAAACTGCAAGCTGTTCCGAGTTCCACCCTGTCCGGCTTCAAGACCGATGAGATCACCTGGCATCACCTGCTCGGCAGTCCCGACTTCGATTACCCGATCGACTACTGGATTGCGGTGCTGGGCGGCAACATCGCGGAAGGCCGCGTCGATTTTCTGGTCAAGTGGGAACCGAACGCCTACTGCCATTACCACCGTCATATCGGCCCCACCACCACCCTGGTGCTGGAAGGTGAACACCATATCGTCGACCAAAGCGCCACCGAGACCGTGCACAAGGTGCGTCAGGCTGGCCACTTCGCGCGCAGCAATGGCGGCGACCTGCATATGGAATACGGTGGTGCGCAAGGCACGGTCGTATTGTTCAGCATGCAGTCCGACGATGGCCGTCTGTTCGACGTGCTCGATAAGGATCTGAATGTGCTGACCACCACCACGGTGGAAGACCTGATGCTCGGGCGTTTTGTGTCCTGAGGTTTTTTCTGAGCACGGAAGGTTCGATAGTGATCGGACCTTCCACTGCCGCCTGAATTGAATGTGCGAATGAATTCGCACCTACATGCTGTGTATTCATCTGATGAACTACGAACACATTCTCTACGCCGTCGACAACGGCATCCTGACCGTGACCTTGAATCGTCCCGACAAACTCAATGCCTTCACCCACACCATGCTGCGCGAGTTGCTCGACGCGCTGGACAAGGCCGATGCGGATGACGATGTGCGGGTCATCATTTTTACCGGTGCAGGACGGGGCTTCTGTGCGGGTGCTGATCTCTCGGCCGGCGCGGGCAGTTTTGATCATGCCGGCGAAGACGGCCGCACTGCCGACACCCATCGTGATGGCGGCGGCCTGTTGACCTTGCGTCTGTACGAATCGCGCAAGCCGCTGATCGCGGCCATCAATGGCGCGGCGGTCGGCGTGGGTGTGACCATGACTCTGCCGATGGATATTCGGCTCGCCTCCAGCGATGCGCGTTTCGGCTTCGTATTCGCACGCCGTGGCATCGTGCCGGAAGCGGCCTCGAGCTGGTTTCTGCCGCGTATCGTCGGTGTCTCCCAGGCGCTGCAATGGGCTTACTCGGGACGGGTATTTCCCGCAAGCGAAGCGCTCGCCGCGCGTCTGGTCAGCGAAATACTGGCGCCGGAAGACCTGCTGCCGCGTGCCCGCGCCATTGCGCGCGAGATAGTCGAGAACACCTCGGCCATCTCGGTCACCATGATTCGTCACATGCTGTGGCGCATGTTGAGCGAAGACCATCCGATGGCTGCCCATCGCCTCGACTCGCGCAGCATCTATGAACTCGGCCAGAGCGCCGATGCAAAAGAAGGCGTGAGTTCATTCCTGGAAAAACGCGCGCCGCAATTCCCCGGCAAGGTCAGCCGCGACATGCCGAAGTTTTTCCCGTGGTGGGAAACACCGAAATTTTGAAGGCGACGTGACGGTCTGAATGTGCGAATGAATTCGCACCTACGGCCGTCGCGCCATCTTCTGTAGGTGCGAATTCATTCGCACATTCAAGTTTTCCCACGCCGGTAGCGGTATTGAGTGCACTAGAACATTGTGGGTCAGACTTCAGTCTGACACTGTCGAGTCAGCCTGGCGCCGCCCATCGCGCACGAATGTCAGACTGAAGTCTGACCCACAGAAGATCAAATGCCGATGCTCAGTTTGAGACCTACACCCAATTCATTCGCACATTCAATGAAACATCGGCGCACTAACGCCCTTCAAACCTCGGCTTACGTTTCTCCATGAAGGCCGTGCGCCCTTCGCGATAATCGGCGCTCTGCATGCAGCGCGTGATCAGCGCTGCACAGTGATCATAGTCACCCTGCTCAGCGATTGCAGCATTGATAGCGGCCTTGGAGGCAGCCTGGGTCAGTGGTGCGTTAGCCGCGAGATCCAGCGCCAGTGTGCGCACATAGGCGTCCAGCTCCGCCACTGGCAGCACGCGGTTGACCAGTCCCAGTTGCTGCGCGCTGTCGGCATCGTAGCGGCGCGCACTGAACATCACCTCACGCGCGTTGGCATGGCCGACGGTGGCGACCAGGCGTCGATGGCCGTGAATGCCATAACCCAAACCCAGGCGCGCCGCCGGGATCGCAAACTGACTGTCGGCGGAGCAATAGCGCAGGTCGCAGCTGAGAGCGACCGCCAGCCCACCGCCGATACAAAAACCCCGAATCTGCGCGATGACCGGCTTGGGAGTGTTTTCCAGCGCAGCATGCGCGGCCGCAGTCGCCGCTTCATAGCTGCGTACCCCGTCCTCGTTGGCACGATTGTTCTCGAACTCGGAAATATCGGCGCCGGCCGCAAACGCGATGTCGCCTTCACCACGCAACACGATGCAACGTATCGAGGCATCCTCACTGAGTTCGGCGATGACCGGCGGAAATGCATGCCACATGCTGGCGCTGATGGCATTGCGTCGCGCCGGGTTGGCGAGCACCACATAACCAATCGGGCCGTCGCGTTCGATACGAAGAGTGCCGCTGCTCATGGACTGTCCTGCTTTTTAATTGGGGTCAGATGACGTGATCGCGCTTGAGTGTCGCGATGTCGCTGTCGCTCAAGCCGAGTTCGTGCAATATCGCGACGTTGTCCGCGCCGGCCGCGCCGAGGGTATGGCGCATCTGCGGCGGCGTGCGCGACAGACTGAAGGCCGGCCCGACCAGCGACACGCTGGCGCCGTTCCCGGTCGCTACGGCAGTCGCAAGACCGAGGTGACGGACCTGCGGATCGGCGAACACTTCGTCCATTTTATAGATAGGGCCGCACGGCACGCCGGCCGCATTCAATCGCGCGATGAGGTCGGCCGCGTTGCATGTTCGCGTCAACGCCGCCAGTGCCTCGTTCAGGGCCACTCGATGCCGTGATCGTAATGCTGAACTCTCGAACAGCGGCGCATCGATCAAATGTTCGGCACCCAATGCCGTGCACAAACGCGCATAAATGGCATTGCCACTGGCGGCGATGTTGATATACCCATCCTGACAGGGATAGACACTGGTCGGCATCGAAGTCGGATGATCATTGCCGGCCTGGCCCGGCACTTCGCCCTCGACCAGATAACGCGCCGCCTGAAAGTCCATCATCGCCACCATCGAGGCCAGCAACGAAGTCTGCACCCACTGGCCTTGTCCGGACCGGCTGCGCTCCTGCAGGGCAACGAGGATGCCGAGCGCGGCAAACAGGCCCGCGCTCAAATCGGCTATCGGCGTGCCGGCGCGCAGTGGGCCCTGGCCGGGCAGACCGGTGGTCCACATGAGTCCGCCCATGCCCTGCGCCACTTGGTCGAAACCGGCGTGGTCGCGATAGGGTCCGGTCTCGCCGAAGCCCGAAATGCTCGCATAAACCAGGCGCGGATTGAGCGCGGCGAGCGTGTCGTAGCCAATGCCTAAGCGTGTCTTGACCGCCGGGCGATAATTTTCCACCAGCACATCCGCATCCCGCACCAGCTGTTTCAGCAGTGCGATGCCGCGCGGGTGTTTGAGGTTGAGGGTCAGACTGCGCTTGTTGCGATGCAGGTTCACGAAGTCCGCGCCGGCGCGCGGTCCGAAACCATCTTCGCCATCACCCGGTTGTTCGACACGCACAACATCCGCGCCCCAGTCGGCAAAATGACGCACACAACTCG
>CAMCBY010000413.1 GCA_945873015.1 Klebsiella pneumoniae | reverse complement strand
TGCCCGGCGTCAGTTCGTTGCCTGGCAACAGCGACAGCGCGCGGGCCAACGCGTTGCCTTCCGCCTCGGCCTCACTCCGCAACGCCTGCCAGGTGGCTGGCATACCGCATACACGAATGTGCTTGAGTCGCGGCGGCGCCGGTGTCTCGCGCTTGCGCGACGGCAACTCGGCGAGTTGCGCGAGCAGCGCCGCGACCACCGCCTCCAGCACCGCGCCCTGCTCAGGCTCATCAAAACCCGCGGCACTGACAATCACCTCGCCGGCTTTGCACAGGACCGCCTCGGCCGCCATGCGCCTTGCCGCGCCGAGGCGTTCAAACGCCGAGCCGCCGCGCTTGTGCGTCAGTTGCACTACACGGGTGCCCGAGGTGCAGGGCAGATCGGTCATCAGCAGGGCATTATTTGCGCCACGCCGGCGCAGGCGGGACTTCAGCACTGCGCCGTGCGGCAGTGCGCGCCACTGACCGACGCGCAGCCCATCGGCCGTGACCAGCAGCCAGGCATCGGCGCGTTCGATCTGAACTTCGCTCGGAGGCTCGGTCTGAGTGCTCAGCATCGATTTCGCCATATATGAAGCCCACCATGTCACGGCCGCTAAGACCAGGAGCGCGCGCCATGACCGGCGACGTCTGCTTACATTACACTAGAGCTGGTTTCGAAATTATTCGAGACCAGCTCTAGGCTCTCAAGCGAAGGCGCAAACGGCGCGACGGCACGTGGGGATTTGAGATCATCATGGCAGCACTACCGGACGACGACGCGCAGGAAACTCAAGAGTGGCTAGACGCCCTCGAAGCGGTCATCGAAATCGAAGGCATCGAACGCAGTCATTATCTGCTTGAACGTCTGATCGACCAGGCACGGCGCTCCGGCGTCAATCTGCCCTACTCGGCCAAGACCGCCTACATCAACACCATTCCGCCACACCGCGAGCAATACACGCCCGGCGACCCGGAACTGGAATGGAAGATTCGCTCCATCAATCGCTGGAACGCGATGGCGATGGTGGTGAAAGCCAATCGCAAGAACAGCGAGCTCGGCGGCCATATCGCCAGCTATGCGAGTGCCGCCACCCTCTACGAAGTCGGTTACAACCATTTCTGGCACGCGCCGAGCGCCGAACACGGTGGCGACCTGGTGTTTTTCCAGGGCCATTCCGCACCCGGCATTTACGCACGTGCGTTCCTGCTTGGATTACTGTCCGAAGAGCAACTGAACAACTTCCGTCAGGAAGTCGATGGCAATGGTTTAAGTTCCTATCCCCACCCGTGGCTGATGCCGGGCTTCTGGCAATTCCCGACGGTGTCGATGGGCCTGGGACCGATCATGGCCATCTACCAGGCGCGTTTCATGCGCTACCTGGAGAATCGCGATCTCCTGCCGCGCCAGAAACGCAAAGTCTGGGCCTTCATGGGCGACGGCGAGATGGACGAACCCGAGGCCTTCGGTGCCGCCGCGCTCGCCTCACGCGAGAAACTCGACAACCTGGTGTTCGTCATCAACTGCAACCTGCAGCGTCTGGACGGCCCGGTGCGCGGCAATGCCAAGATCATTCAGGAACTGGAATCGGACTTCCGCGGTGCCGGCTGGAACGTCATCAAGGTGATCTGGGGTTCGGGCTGGGATGCCCTGCTCGCCAAAGACAAAAAAGGCCTCTTGCTGCAGCGCATGGAAGAAGCCGTGGATGGCGAATACCAGGCTTACAAGGCCTTTAACGGCGCCTTCGTGCGCGAGCATTTTTTTGGCAAATATCCCGAACTGAAGGCGATGGTCGCCAACATGAGCGACGACGACATCTGGCGCCTGCAGCGCGGTGGTCACGATCCGCACAAGGTATTCGCCGCCTACACCGCCGCCGTTGAGCACAGCGGGCAACCGACCGTGATCCTGTGCAAGACCGTCAAGGGTTATGGCATGGGTGAGGCCGGCGAAGGCAAGAACATCACCCACTCGCAGAAGAAGATGGGTGAAGATTCACTCAAAGCTTTTCGCAACCGTTTCAATATTCCCATTCCGGACGACAAGATTGCCGACGCGCCGTACTATCGTCCGGCCGACGACAGCCCGGAAATGGTCTATCTGCGCGAGCGCACTGCCGCGATGGGTGGTTTCCTGCCGCAACGTCGCACCGTGGCCGAATCGCTGGTCATCCCCGACATCAAGATTTTTGACGCGCTCCTCGAAGGCTCGGGCGAGCGTGAAATCTCGACCACAATGGCCTTCGTGCGCCTGTTGAATGCTCTGGTACGCGACAAGACCCTCGGCCAGCGTGTGGTGCCGATCGTGCCGGACGAAGCACGCACCTTCGGCATGGAAGGCATGTTCCGTCAACTCGGCATCTACTCCGCGGTCGGTCAGTTGTATGAGCCGGTCGATCACGACCAGGTGATGTATTACCGCGAGGACATTCGCGGCCAGATTCTCGAAGAAGGCATCACCGAAGCGGGCGGCATGAGTTCGTGGATTGCGGCGGCCACCGCCTACACCAATCACAACCTGTCGATGATTCCGTTTTTTATCTACTACTCGATGTTCGGCTTTCAGCGCATCGGCGACCTGGCGTGGGCCGCCGGCGACATGCAGGCGCGCGGTTTTCTGCTCGGCGGCACCGCCGGGCGCACCACGCTGTCGGGTGAAGGCCTGCAGCATCAGGACGGCCACAGCCACATCCTCGCCTCGACCATTCCGAACTGCGTGAGCTACGACCCGACCTTCGGCTACGAACTTGCGGTCATCATCCATCACGGCATGAAGCGCATGTTCGAGCGCCAGGAGAATGTTTTCTACTACATCACCGTGATGAACGAGGCCTACGCACACCCAGCCATGCCGGCGGGTGTCGAGGAAGACATCGTGCGCGGTATGTATCTGTTCAAGGAAGCGGCCGGTGCGCAGGTGCAATTGCTCGGCAGCGGCACCATTCTGCGCGAAGTGCTGGCAGCGGCAGAACTGTTGAAGGACGACTTTGGCATCGAGTCGAACGTGTGGAGCGTGACCAGCTTCAACGAACTGCGGCGCGAGGGTCTGGAATGTTCGCGCTGGAATATGCTGCATCCGCTCGAGCAGGCGCGTATCCCCTTCCTTACCCGCAAGCTCAGTGCATATCAAGGGCCGAGCGTCGCCGCGACCGATTACATCCGCGCCTATGCCGGGCAGATCCGTGAATATGTGCCGGGCCGTTATCGCTGCCTCGGCACCGACGGTTTCGGTCGTTCCGATTCACGTCAGAAGCTGCGCGAATACTTTGAGGTCAACCGCTACTACGTGGCGGTGGCCGCGTTAAAGACACTCGCCGATGACGGCGTAGTGCCGGCGCAGAAGGTCGCGGATGCGATCGCCAAATACGGCATCAATCCCGACAAACCCAACCCGATGAACCAGTAGGGCGTCGCCGTGAGCAGCCAAGTCGAAGTACGGGTGCCGGATATCGGCGATTTCGATCACGTCGATGTGATCGACATCCTGGTCAAGCCAGGCGATGTGATCAAACCGGAAGACCCGCTCATCACGCTGGAAAGCGAAAAGGCGACCATGGACATCCCGGCGCCCTACGGCGGCACAGTGGTTGCGATAAGTGTCGCGGTCGGTGACCAGATTGGTGAAGGTGCATTGATACTGACGCTGGCGCCGGCTGAAGCAGATGCCACGGCAACGCCAGAGGTGACGCCCGTTGCTGCCGCCCCCGCCCCCGCTGCGGCGCCTGCCCCGGCACCGGCGAGTACTGCGCCGATAACGAGCGCACCTGTGGCGAGCGCTACCAGCAGTACCATCGAGATCCGCGTGCCGGACATCGGCGACTTCGACAACGTCGATGTCATCGACATTATCGTCAAACCTGGCGATACGGTCCGTATCGAAGACCCGCTGCTGACGGTCGAGAGCGAAAAGGCCACCATGGACATTCCCGCGCCGTTTGCCGGCGTGGTCGAGTCGGTGTCGGCGGCGGTCGGTGACAAGGTCTCGGAAGGTGATGTGATTGTAGTGTTGCGTATCTCCGAGAGTGCGGCGGTTGCGCCGGCCGCGCCGGTGAGTGTGCCAACGCCCCCGGTCAGCATGCCCAAAGCACCCGCCACGCGCGTCGCG
>CAMCBY010000412.1 GCA_945873015.1 Klebsiella pneumoniae | reverse complement strand
AATTGGTGGCCTCAGTTTTTAAAATCCTTGGCAAGCATAATTAAAACCAATCGTGCTTTAAACAAAAATCTCGTCTCAACTTGCGCGGCTCTACGCATATCCTCAGAGATTCTCGGTTCAGGCGTGGTCTTTACCGAACACTGATGCGGCGCAGGCCCGACTTTGAGTGCCCATTGAGTCTAGAATTCAGGCCCCCATACCAGCCCCAGATTCAGGCTTTCGCCATGCGGTCCCAAGCAAAACGGGCGAAATGCAGGCCAAAATCGAGTTGTGAAACCACTGCAAGAAGCACCTCTGGCAGGTAATTCTTCCCGTATCGACTGTAGGTAATGCCTTCAGTAGCGTGGCCGAGGAGTGCGGAGGCTTGCGTGTGGTCAACGCCCTTCTGTTTGAGTTGGTTCGCGACCGTATGCCTGAAACTATGAAACGTCTTGCCTTTTTCTGTTATGCCGCATTGGAATCTAAATCTTTCATTGAACCACTTACCGGGCGCGTGACCATAACCATCGCGCGCAGGTTTTAGCTCTGGGAAAAACTGGGTTTTGCCTTGCAGGGTAAGTGTTTGGTGATAGTCCAAAATACCTAATCGAATAAGGTCGGGGTGAATGGGGACCAGACGGGAGCTGGAGGCGTTCTTCAGCTGTTTTCCGTCCTTTTCGTTGATGTCAAAGCACCAGATCTCGCCGTCTTTTTTGACGTCAGAAACTCGCATTTGGCAGAGCTCGTTCAGGCGTGCTCCTGTGTAAAGACCGAGCAATGGCAGCCAATAGTAATGGGGGTGCTTCCACTTGTTTATTTTGTGGACATCTGTGGAAAACAACTTTCCCAAATCAACATCAGAAAAAGCTTGACGTTCTTCATGGGCGCTTTTCTTTATTTGCAGCTTCATCCCCTCGAAAGGGTTTCGGTCGGTGTAGCCATTGCGCGCGGCCCATTCGAAAAGTGCGGACATGCGGCTGAAGTGTTTGTTGACGGTATGAAGCTCGATCGTCTTCTCGTGCGGGATGGCGAGGATTTCCTTCACACTCAGATTGCGATATCGGCGGTCTTTGCTTATGTTTGGTGGGAGTTTAAGGAGATTCTCTTTCAGCAGCCTGGCATCAAGGTTATTGACTACGTTGACGCCGAGATCACCCAAAATCTCGAGATAGAGCTTCATTGAGACCCGGTATTCCTCAGCGGTTTTGGCGGTCCAAGCCTGCTCTCTGATGCGTTCTTCTTGAAATTTGGCCATCACGACGGAAAGCAACTCACCTTCCGGTCGTGGCGGTGCGAGGGACGGATTGGGGAGGTAAGACTGCTCGCTTGCGTTGCGGATGGAGTTAGCGATTTGGGCTTCTTCCTCCGGGTTGTCTCGCTCGATGATGATGGACTCTTCGCTGCCATCGGGATTGCGGCGATTGATTGAGATCTTCGGTGTCCGGAAGAAGCCGCCAGCGATTTCCTTTGCCCGTTGCTGCTTTCTGCGCCTGTCCCAATTGGGTGTTCTGGCTCCCATACGCACGCACTCCGCGAACATGTCTTTCAATTCTAGAGACAACTGTTGGGCGGCGACTACAGCTTCAGAGGGGATCCGCGTTGCCAGAGAGCGTTTGATTTCTCGTCGTTCCAGCAACGGAATGCAGGCTTTTGGCACCGCCACCCGCACATAAAATATGCCGGACAGGCGACGTTGCAGGTATAGCGGACAGGACACCATAGAGGTTCTCTCCCAAAGCGAATGTACCAATCGGATGTACCAGTCGCCGGATTCAACGAATCCTGAGAAAAAAACCTATATCCAATCAAACTGTTAGAGAAGAATTGGTGGAGCTGAGGGGGATCGAACCCCCGACCTCCGCATTGCGAACGCGGCGCTCTCCCAGCTGAGCTACGACCCCATGTTTTCCCGGTGAGGCGTCGGCGGACCGGGGTCCGCTTCGGCTCGGGGATTCTACCCGCCAAAGGTGCTCCAAGTTAAGCCTCTTTCGTCGGGCTTATCCACGCCGGCCGGCGTGTTATCTTCACTGCCAAATTCAGCTGGGGAGCTTGTTATGGGTCTCATGACCGCCGCGCAATATCGCGCATCCTTGAACGACGGCCGCGTCATCTACTGGGGTGGCGAGAAGATCACTGACGTCGCCAATCATCCGCGTTTCCAGGTGCCGATTGCGGTGGCCTGTCAGGACTACGCCTACGACGACCCTGAGCTCGCGCCCATCATCACCTACCGCACCGAGGACGGCACCACCGCGCACCGCGTCTACCAGGTGCCGCGCACCACTGAAGAGCTCGAGATGCGGCTCGAACTCGGCCGCCACATGAGCATCGTCGGCGGCGTGACCGGGGTGTATATGGCGCTGCTGCAGGTCAAGGACCGGCTGTCCGCCATCAACCCGCGCTTCGCGCACAACATCGAACGCATGTATCTGCATGCCCGTGATCATGACCTGCGCGCGGCCGAGGTCATCACCGACGCCAAGGGCGACCGCTCGAAGAAGGCCCACGAGCAGCACGACCCGGATATGTATGTGCGCATCGTCGAGCGCCGTAATGACGGCATCGTGGTGCGTGGCGCCAAACTGCATATCACCGGCGCGGCGCTGGTGCATGAACTGGTGGTGATGCCGACCAAGTCCATGCGTCCCGAAGAAGCGGACTACGCGGTGGCGTTCAGCATTCCGGTCAACGCGCCGGGCGTCAGCATCATCAACCGCAGCTTCGCTCCGGCGGAATTGAACGAGTTCGACTACCCGGCCAGCGCGCGCCACAGCATGCCGGAAGGTTTTGTAGTGTTCGACGATGTGTTCATCCCGTGGGACCGGGTGTTCCTGGCCGGTGAATGGCAACTGGCCGGCGCGTTTGCCGCCGCGCTTGGTTTGTGGGAACGCACACTCGGCCTGGTGATTGCGCATCACGAAGCGGAAGTGATGACCGGCCTCGCGCAACTCGTCAGCGAACAGCAGGGCAAGGATCGGGATGCCCATGTGCAGGACACCATCGCCGAACTCATCTGCTACACCGAGACCATTCGTATGGGCATCGATTACGCGGTGCGCCATTTTGAATCGACGCCGGACGGCATGCTGCATCCGAACATCCTCGGCATCAATGTCACCAAATATTATTACGCCTCGCACTTTCACGAGATGGTCAAACATCTGCAGGATGTTGCGGGTGGACTGGTCATCACGCTGCCTGAGGAAGCCGAGCTGCGCCACCCGGAAGCGGGCGCGTATTTACGCAAATATCTCGCGACCGGAGCTAATACCGACATCGAAGCACGTATGCGTGTTTATACCTTGATTCGCGACTTGACCGCCGATGCCTATGGCGGCTGGAATCTGGTGACAGCCTTGCAGGCGGGCGGTGGTTTGAAGGCCCAGCGCATCATGATGGCGCGCACGTTTGACATGGGCCATGCGCGCAAGTCGGCATTGATGGCGGCAGGTGTGGAGCGGTGACGATTGCGTTTGAATCTGCGAATAAATTCGCACCTACCGGGGGATTCTTTGTAGGTCCGATTTTAATCGGACATCCGAAGGACGCTTGCAGGCCATGACCGCCTACTACGCCGATCAACCCGAACACATCACGCTGCTGCGCGACACCCTCAAACGTTTTATCGCCGACAAATCGCCGCGCGAGAAAGCGCGCCAGTGGGAGCGTGAGCATCATTTCCCGGTCACCGAATTTGCCGAACTCGCCGAGCTTGGCGTACTCGGCCTGACCTTTGGTGAGGAATATGGCGGTGCCGGGCGCGATGTGGTGGCGGCGCTCAGCGTCATCGATGAGCTGTGCACACGCGGCACCGCGCTGGCCGGGCCGTTTGTACATTCGGCGATGTATGCCGGGCTCAATATCAGTGAGTCGGGATCGGAACAGCAAAAGCGTGAACTGTTGCCGCGTGTCGCGGCCGGCGAGTTGTTGCTGGCCTATGGTTTATCCGAACCCGATGTCGGCGGCGATCTGGCGAGTGTCAAAACCCGCGCTGAGAAAATCGGGGAACGCGTGCGTATCAACGGCGCCAAACGCTGGTGCACGATGGCGCGTGATGCGGATTTTATCTATTGCCTGGTGCGTTCCGATACCAGCGCACCACGTTACGAGAACCTGTCACTGG
>CAMCBY010000411.1 GCA_945873015.1 Klebsiella pneumoniae | reverse complement strand
CCTGTCGACAGCGTTCCAAGAGAGTCTGCCAGCATGTTTTCTAGAACCTTCGCCGCGGCAGCGCTCACTACAACACTGATTACACTCAGCGGTTGTGCAACCACCACCACGGGCGGCGCGGTCGGCGCCACGCGTCCGCAACTCATGCTGGTGTCGTCGGCACAAGTCGAACAGATGGCCGCGCAGAGCTATACCAAACTGGTCAATGAAGCGACTACCGGCGGTGCGCTCAACAAGAACCCCGTACTGTTGAAGCGCGTGCGCGCCATTGCTGCGCGTATCGCACCCAAGACCGCGGTGTTTCGCGCCGATGCCCCGGCCTGGAATTGGGAAATCAACGTGCTCGACAGCCCGCAACTCAATGCGTTCTGTATGCCGGGTGGCAAAATCGTTTTTTATACCGGCCTCATCGAGCAACTCAAATTGAGTGATGACGAGATTGCCATCGTGATGGGGCATGAAGTGGCCCACGCCCTGCGCGAACATTCCCGTGAGCAAATGTCGCAGGCACTGGCCGCCCAGGCAGCCATCGGTGCAGGCGCGACGCTCATGGGGCTCACCCAAGGTTCAGTCGATCTCGCAAGCGCGGGTTATCAAGCCTTGATAGCAACCCGTTTCAGCCGCAACGACGAAGCCGAAGCCGACCGCATCGGACTCGAACTCTCGGCGCGCGCGGGTTACGACCCACGCGCCGGCGTCACGTTGTGGAAAAAGATGATGGCGGCAAATAAAACCGGGCGACCGCCGGAATTTTTGAGCAGCCACCCGGCCGAGGCGAGCCGCGTCGCACAAATCGAAGCCCTGCTGCCGACGGTGCTGCCGCTGTATCAGGCGCGTTAGCGAGAATCAAACAAAGAGGTCGTTGCACAGCGCAAGATTCGGCAAGGAAGAATGTCCCCTGCACCTTTTGACATTGAGATCCCGCGGTAGCCATCTTCTTCCTTGCTCCAGTGTAGTTTTGAATTGCCCGGCGGATTCCGGTAGGCCATGCAGGATGGCAGCGAGCACAGTCCGCGAAAACCTCGTCAGCAAGTCTTTCCGAGGCCGGGCGACGCCACTATGCATATGTAATACTCAGAACCATGAGTTTGCCGTTTGCCAGCACCGTCGACCGCACCCTTGAGCGGTTGCGCAAGGCCTTTCGCGAAACTGCGGCCGGCGCCTTCGAGGTGGTCGGCATCGCGCTGCGCGCCGATCTGCCGGATGACGACTTGCCGCGCCTGAAAGCCCGCATCGATGCCTGCCTGACTGGCAAGGGCGGAGAAACAGCGCGTCGTGGACGTGCTGCCGAATTGGGGCAGACTTATCTATCGCTGTCGGACGTCGGACGGCGCAAGTTTCTCCTGACCCTGGCCCATGACTACGGCCTCTCGCGCGAGACCGCGCTCGAAAAATTTGCGCAATGGCAGGCCTCCAACGCCCCGCTCCGCGCTTTGCGTCGCGCCCTGGAGCCGCCCGCCGTCAGGCTACTGCACGAGTTTGTCGGCGTTCCGCAGGGCGTCAAGTTTGTTGTTGATCTGCGCGCCGAGCTGCTCGCCCTGGGCAGCGAAGATGCGGCTGCACGAAGCCTGGGCGAGGATTTGCGCCCGCTGCTCGGCGCCTGGTTCGACGTCAGCTTTCTTGACCTGGTGCGCATCGATTGGCAAGCACCTGCGGCATTGCTGGAACGACTGGTGGGCTACGAGGCGGTCCATGCGATCCGTTCGTGGCGTGATCTCAAAAATCGTCTTGATTCCGACCGCCGCTGTTTCGCCTTTTTCCATCCGCGCATGCCCGATGAGCCGTTGATCTTCGTCGAGGTCGCACTGGTCGATGGGCTGGCAGACAATGTGCAGGGCCTGCTCGATGCGCGTGCAGAGACTAACGATCCACGCGAGATCAACACCGCAATTTTCTATTCCATTTCCAATTGTCAGAAGGGCCTGGCCGGCATCAGCTTTGGCAATTTCCTGATCAAACGTGTTGCCGATCAACTGACGCGCGAACTTCCCAACATCAAAGAGTTCGCGACGCTCTCACCTGTACCCGGCCTGCGCCGGCATATCGAGACGTGCCTGCGCAGCGAAGGTGATGCCGCGTTGACGCCTGCCGAAGCCGTCAAGCTGGCGACCCTCGGCGTCGGAACGAATGCCGCTGCTACTTTCTCTACCGTGCTGGCCGCGCCACGCTGGTGGGAACAACCGGCGGTGGAAAAGATCGTAGGGCCGATAGTGTTGCGAATGGCGGCGCGTTATCTGATCACGCCGGATGATGCGGGAAATTCCAGCGATCGTGTCGCCCACTTCCATCTAGGGAATGGCGCCATTGTCGAACGCATCAATTGGCTGGCCGACACCAGCGCCAACGGGCTGCAGCAAGCCTATGGCGTGATGGTGAACTATCGCTACAAGCTCAATACGGTCGATGCCAACCACGAGGCTTACGCCGGCGGCAAGATCATCGCGAGCCGCGCAATGCGTAGCCTCGCTGCGGGTTGAGTCGGAGTGCGGGAAAGAGAACGTCGGCAAGCCTGGTCCCTGGCTCTTGACCCATGGTAGCGAAGAAAAGGGGACATCCCACATTTTCGGATTCCGAAAATGTGGGATGTCCCCTTTTTGTGCTAAAGACGCGCTGGACGTCTCGCGCAAAAATCACGCATAGAAATATGCGGGCGATTTTATCGGCTACAACGCTTTGATTTTGGTGGCCGAGGGTGGAATTGAACCACCGACACAAGGATTTTCAGTCCTCTGCTCTACCAACTGAGCTACTCGGCCAGGAGGGGATGCGGGCGGACGATGAGGGGTGGGAACCGCGGCCGTCCGGCCGTCGCGCCTTTCGCGCGAAGGGCGGCATTAAATAGGCTGAGCGGCGTCTAGTCAACCCGCAGGGGCGGTTTACCTTGACCGTGGCGCAAGGTGCAGCCTAGATTGCGGGGGACAGAGTCTGCCAACGCAACAACGAGGAATACACGATGACTACACCCTGGGCCGTCAAGGGCGAGTATATGGAAGCCTGCAGTTGCGATTTTTTGTGTCCTTGTATCGTCAAGAACATGTCGTTGCCGGCCACCCACGAGTTCTGCAAGGTCGCGCTGACGTTTGAGATCACCTCGGGGCATTTCGGCGATGTGGCGCTCGATGGGGTGCGTTTTACGATGTTCGCGCAATCCGAGGCGGTGATGTCCAGCGGCAACTGGATAGGCGGGCTCGTCATCGACTCGCGCGCGAGCGATGCGCAGGCCTGCGCGGTCGGCACCATTGCGAGCGCCGCGGGCAACGGGCCGTTGGCGATGTTTGCGCCGTTGATTTCTGATTTTCGTGGTGTCGAGCGTGCGCCCATCGAGTACGAGCGTGACGGCAGCGCCCACTCGGTGCGCATCGACGGCATGCTCGATCAGTCGGTGAGCGGGGTGCCGAGCATGACGGCGCCGGGCCAGTGTATCGCCATCGACAATACCGCCCATCCGGTCAACAAGCGCCTCAATCTCGCCACCGCGGTGCGCAATGTCATCGATGCCTTTGGCATCCTGTGGCGCGATTCCAGCGGCCGCACCAATGGCCATTTTTCGCCGTTTGACTGGCAGGGTCAGGCCGCAGCCTGAGGTTTGCCCGCGCTTGATACCCGCCGCAGCGCGCCGTGACTGACATCGTCCACGGCGCCAGTTTTTCGCGCATTCAGTTCCGGCTTTCGCTGGTTGCCCTGCTGGTGGTGGCGGCGCTCGGCTGGCTGTGGCTGCTCGCAGCGGCCGAGACCATGCGTTCCATGCAAGGTGAGGGGGCGCTCATGCGCCTTTCGATGGCGATGATGTCGCCATCTGCGGCGCTGCCCTATGTGTTCGCCACGGGCCTCATGTGGTTGGTGATGATGGTCGCGATGATGACACCCGCCGCGTTGCCGATGATGCTGGTATTCCGTGGCTTGAAACGCGGTCCGGGCGGCGAGTTTGATGCGTTGTGGTTTGGCGCCGGTTATCTCGGTGCCTGGAGCGCATTTGCCTTGCTCGCGACTGTCGTGCAATGGTGGCTGCACAGTCAGGGTTTCCTGTTTGGCGCTGCGCTCGCGACGGCGCCGCGGGTAGCGGGCGCGCTGCTGATGGTGGCCGGGCTGTGGCAACTGACACC
>CAMCBY010000410.1 GCA_945873015.1 Klebsiella pneumoniae | reverse complement strand
ACGATACGTTCGATGTTGGCGCAGGTCTCGGCTACTTCTTTCATGAACACGCGTTTGAGCAGCAGCGGCCCCAACACCGGCGGGATCCAGAAGCGTGGGGTCTGGCGCGCACTGACGCTGATACGGGTGTGACCGTCACCGAGGGCCTCAATCTGCCAGTTCGCGGTGCCGTCGAAGAAGGTGCTTTCTTCCGGCACGATGGTGGTGGTGAGGTGGCCGGGTGATTCGCGCACGCGCTCGACGAAATCCATATCAAAACAGAACAGCAGGATGCAGTGACGCATCTTCAACAGGCGTTTGAGCTCGCCGTTGTCGTAACGATGCAGCACGCGGCTTTCAACGATATCGTCATTGATGCGCTTCATCCGATCGAAATCGGTCACCACCGCATGCACGGCTGATGCTTCGCCCTTGAGGCGTGCGATGAAGGTGTATTGATAGGTGCGGCCCTGAAAGCTGATTTCGGCTCTTTCGGTGTCGGCGGCCGACACGGGCAGGCTGGGCAGCCACAGCAGCAGCGCAAGCACGCGCAGTCGATTGTTCATTGCGCTTGGAGGCGGTCGCTGGATGTTCAGAATTTGAGCAGATTCTTGAGCGCTTCGCCGTCTTTGCCGTTCAGCACGCCTTTGAGTTTTTTGTTGACCGCTTTCTCGATTTTTTTCTTCGCGGCATCTTTGGCCACCGCACCGAGAATATGGCCGAAATCCGGCAGGCAGGACGGGCTCTCAATCTGGCCGCGGCAGGCGATGGGTACTTCGTAGCCGCCGAGTTTGTAGGTATTGCTGGCGCTGCTGGTGCGTTGCTCGGCGACCGCCAGGGTCAAGTCGTACTTGAGCGAGTTGTCGTTGAGATTGACCAGCATGCCGCGACCTTTGATGGTGAAACCCTCGCCGGCCATCAGCAGATCTTCGTTGCGCACCACGCCGTTTTTTACCGCCAGTGTGCCCTTCAGGCTCTTGAATGCGGTCTGACCACCCTTCGGCACCGGCACCATACATTTGCATTCGATGACCTGTTCCACCGCGCGCAGGATGGCGACGGCATCCACGCCGCGAAACACGCCATTGGCGACGCCGAACTGACCCTTGCCACCCAAAGTCTGTTTGACGTGGGGGCCGTCGCCACCAGCGGCTTTCAAAGCAGCATCAAAACTCACCGCACCCGACAGGCTCTCGTTTTTGGCGGTGTCTTTCAGCAGCGGCGCCATTTCAACTTTATCGAGTCGGGTGGTGAGCGCGAGCCCGGCCTGCGGCCCGCGCGCATCGAGCACCACGCTGCCTTGATAGCTGCCCTCGTAGAGTTGTGCGGCGAGCGGATCGAGCTTGATGAGGCCCTTGGCGGCGTCGATGGCGAACTTGACGTTCTTCATCTTCGCACCCGAGACCGTGAGCGCAGCAGCGCGCAGCTCGCCCTTGACCTTGAGTGTGCGCAGTTGCTCGACCGGCAGGGAATTGGCGGCGCCGGCCACCGCTGCGTCAGGCGTGACAACAGTCTTGCCCTCGCCCTTGGCGGGCGGTTCGAGATACCTGTCGACATCGATGGCATCGAGTGCGAGTTTGAAGCTGACATCCGGGCCACTGAAGGCGGCGACATCAACGTCGCCGGTGAGATGGCTCTCATCGAGGGTCACACCAAGCTCGGCGAGTTTGATGCTGGTGGCGGTGCCGCTGAAGGTGGTGTTGAAGGCCAGCGCCTGCAAAGCCTTGGCATCGGCCATGACCGGCACCGGTTTGTTCAGGGTCTTGAGCAGCTTGCGCGGGTTGAAGCTCGGCACGGCTAGCGTGCCGCTGTAACTCAGCTTGCTCATGATGTGTTCGGCTTCGATGTCGGCCTTGGCATTGAGGCCCAAGCCAGTGACGGCCAGGTTCTTGATGCTGGCGGTTTCGGCCTTGAGGTTGGCGTGGGCCGATGCCGCGGTGATTTGAAGATCGACCGGTTTCGCCACTTCCGGACTCGCGACCCGCGCCACCACCGACAGCGGGCTCAAACGCAGGTCGTCGAGACCGCCTTCCATACCGGCATCGAGTTTGATGCTTTTCACTGACTGCGCCATGTCGCCCTGGCCGACGGCGCGCAACAGCGGCCCGCTGTCGTTGCTTTCAATGCTGAACTTGCCGGCCACCTTGCCTTGTTTGCTGGCAAGGTCCATACCCTCGCCGTTGAGATTGCCGCGCACACTGACACCCGCAACATCGGCCGCGAGTTTCGACAAGGTCATGCGGCCGTTGGCCATGTCGGCATCGAAGCCGCTTTCGAAGCTGAAGTTCTTATCGGTTTCTTTCGCCAGCGACTGCGCCATCGGCGCAAGCGCAGAATCGCCGCCCGCGAGGCCAGCCATGACCGCCAGCAAGGCGGGGAAGTCGGCACCACTTGCCTTGAACTCGCCTTGCACCGCCGGCTTGTCGCTGTTCGCATTGGTGGCGGTGACACGACCGTTCAAGACGTTGCCGAGCAGTCGGGCATCGAGACGCGGCAGCGCGGCGCGCCCCGCGCCCATATCGACATCAAGATCAACCTTCACATCGAAAGATTTGTCGCGACTGCCGGCCAGTGCCTGACTCAACTGTTTCTGGGTGGCGGCATTGGCCCCCTGCAACTGCGCCATGACCGCAACCAGGGTCGGCAGATCCGGTCCGTGGGCATGCAGATTGCCCTTGGCGGTCGGTTTGTCGGTATGGGCGTTGCTGGCGGTGAACGCACCGTTCAACTGCGCGCCGAGCATCTGGCCTTCGAGTTGGGTGACTTTGACTTCGCCGCTGTCCATGTCGGCGTCAAAGGCGGTGGTGAAATCGAAGTGGCGCTCGGCGACACCCGCCAGTTGTTTGCCGACCGGCAGCGCAAAGGCATTAAACACCTGCGCGAGATCAGCGCCCTTGATTAGCAGTTGTCCGCTTGCGCTCGGCTGCGGGTCGTCGATGTTGCGCGCGCTGAACTCGCCGCTGACCTCGGTGCCGAGACCGGCAAACTTCAAGCCGCTCAGTTTGGCGGTCTGTGCTTTCAGATCCAGATCGAGCCCCGCATCGAGTTGCAGTTGGGCGGTGCCGCCCGGCAGTTGCGCGCCGCGCAGGTCGGCGACCAGCACCAGTGGCGCCAGCACGTAGTGTTTGTCTGCAACTTCATAGTTGAGGGTGCCGCTGAGGCGGAGGTCGGCATCGAGTGCCGGCTGCCTGGCCTTGGCGGTGGCCGCGACTTTGAGCTCGATGGGTTTGCCGAAAGTCAGGGCGCCGGTGCTGGCGGTGATGCCGCTCAAGCTCAAGTCCTGGCCACTGACCGCGTCCTGCCAGGTGAAGCTGCCGTCCTGGATATCGACGCCGCCCAGGATCAAAGCCACCAGCGGCGCGCCGCGATTGGACCGGGGGCTGTCAGCGGCCGGCGCGCTGCTGCCGCCGAGATCTTGCCAGTTGCCGACGCCCTGCGCATTCCGCGCGAGATTGACACTCACGCCATGCAATACCACGGTGTCCATCTCGATACGGTTGCTGAGCAGCGGCCAACTCGCGATAGCGAGCTGAACCTTGTTCGCCGTGAGCATCGGCGTGTCGCCAAAGCCGCTGGCGTTGCCCAGTTTGAGCGGGCCGGCGGTGATGCGCAGTTTGGGCCACACCCCGAATTCGAGCGGCCCGTCGAGGGTCAGATCGCGGCCGGTGTCGGCTTTGACCTTGGCGATGAGTTGGTCTTTGTATTCGTTCGGATCGAACGTGGCGACGAAGATGCCGACAGCCGCAACCACCAGGGCCGCGAGTGTGAGGGCGCCGAGCAGTAAAAACTTAAGAACCTTCATCGGCAACTCCGGTGGCGCTGAGCTTGCTCAGTACCTTTGCGATGCGAGTACGCGCGCGCGCGCAGGCCGCGCGCACCTGGGCCGGCGCAGTGCCACCGAAGTGGTCGCGGGCAGCCAGGCAGTTATCCATGTCGAGCACTTGATAGACCGAGTCATCAAGCGCGGCGTCGAGTTTCTGATATTCAGCCAGGGGCAGGTCTTGCAGTTCGCACCCCCGCGCGACCGCCAGCCCCACGGCCGCGCCGACCACCGCATGGGCATCACGAAACGGACGGCCAAGACGCACCAGATGATCGGCCAGATCGGTCGCCGCGATATAACCGCG
>CAMCBY010000409.1 GCA_945873015.1 Klebsiella pneumoniae | reverse complement strand
GCCTGCGCGTCGGCTTCGGCATGAGCCATCGCGGCTTACTCGGCTCACTTGGCATCGAGATGGGCGATGCACGCAGCCATCTGCGCGACTATGTCGCCTACGTCAAAGATGGCCTTGCCGGTCGCGCCGGCAGCGGCTTTCTGCAACAGCCGGCCAGCAATGCACCGGTGGTGGTCTACGTTGCGGCCAATACCGTCGAAAGCGCGACGGTGGCCGGCGCAGTGGGCGATGGGCTCATGCCCTTCCTGTCGCCGCGCAGCTATCTGCCGAGTCTTGTCGAGGCGGCCCGCGCCAGTGCCGCGCAGGCCGGCCGCAGTCTCGATGAATGCGCCTGCGTGCTCAGCATTCCAACTTTTCTGAGCGACGATCGCGCTGCTGCGCTGTCGGCGGCGCGCTACAACCTCGCGTTCTTCGCGCTGCTGCCCAATTATCGGCGCCAATGGCGTCGCGCCGGTTTTGGCGCGGAGATGGACGCCATCCGTGCGCTAGGGCGCGGCGCCACACGCGCCGAGGCGGTCAAACACATTTCCGATGCGCTGGTCGAGGAGGTTTGTGTATTCGGCAGCGCCGACGATTGCCGCGCGCAGTTGCAGGCCTTCCACGCGGCGGGCGCGGATATGCCGGTGATCGCCGTCAGCCCGGTCAACGAAGACCGGCTGGTCGCAACCCGCAAAGCGATAGTCGCGCTCGGCAACGCCTGACGGCGCCGCGCGTTGCGAGCCGGGCGGCCCGACGATATGCTCGCCGGGCATCCCGTCGCGGGGAGCGTCGCAGTCCTGCGACGCTGCGGCGAGGTCGTTTAATTGCGGGGAGCTGTCGATGTCCAATACACCCAAATTCGCTCACGCCGTCCTCATGACCAATCGCCGCGATGCAATGCGGGACTGGTATTGCACCGTGCTGGAAGCGCATGTGGTGTATGAAGACCCGATGATCTGTTTCATCACCTACGACGATGAACACCATCGCCTGGCGTTTCTCAATCCGCCGCCCAACGCGCCGTTTGTCGAACGCAGCCCGCACAGCGTCGGCCTCATGCACACCGCCTACACGTTCGCCGACCTCGGCGCGCTGCTGGCGCGTTTCGAAAAACTCAAAGCATGCGGGATCACCCCCAAAGTGCCGATCCAGCACGGCGTGACTACCTCGCTTTATTACCGCGATCCCGATGGTCAGTACGTCGAGATGCAGGTCGATAACTTCGCCCATGCCGACGCCGCCAGCGATTACATGCGCGGGCCGGAATTCGCGGCCGATCCGGTCGGCCCGGTGTATAACCCGCAACGCATGCTCGATGACTTCAGAAACGGTGTGCCCGCAACGCAGTTGCAGACCCGCGCGTGGGCCTTGGCCGGGCCGGCCATGCCCCATGCAATGACCTTGTTTGCCAGCGCCGACTGAAGCCCGCGCGCGCCTCGGCGCGCCTCTCACCACTTGTGCAATTGTCGTGCGCACAGCGCGCCATAGTGTTTTGACCAGGGAGAATCCGCGTGTCCGCATCGAACCAAAGCCGTGATCTCGAGGTGCCGGTATTAATTGTCGGCGGTGGTGGGTGTGGCCTCACCAGTTCGTTGTTGCTATCGGACTTCGGCGTCGAACATCTGCTCATCGAGCGCCACAGCAGCACCTCGATTCTGCCCAAGGCCCATTACCTCAATCAGCGCACCATGGAGATTTTTCGCCAGCACGGTGTGGCCGATGCCATTTATGCAGTCGGAACACCGATGGCGCAGATGAGCAAGGTGCGCTGGCGCACTTCACTCGGCGGTGATGGGCCACTGGACGGCAAGACCTTCTACGAAATCGATGCCTTCGGCGGCGGCAAAGTCGCGCCGGTCTACCTGCGCGACAGTCCGTGCCTGTCCAGCAACTATCCGCAGGTGCGTCTCGAACCGTTGTTGCGCGCACACGCCGAACAACGCGCAAAGGGCGAACTGCGTTTCGGTCATGAACTGCTGTCTTTCACGCAGGACGACCACGGCGTGCGTGCCACCATCAAAGATCTCGAAAAAGATCAGACCTACACGGTCTACGCCCAATACCTGATTGGTGCCGATGGCGGCAAAACGGTCGGGCCGGCGCTCGGGGTCGAGATGGACGGCCTGAAGGACATCGCGCGTATCGTCAGCTCGCATGTCACAGCCGATCTGTCACCGTGGTGGGACGACGCCTGTCTCATCACCTGGTTTATCAATCCCGATCACGGCGGCACTTTCGGCAGTGGCGCGATGGTGCCGATGGGCCCGACCTGGGGCAAACATTCCGAAGAATGGACCATCCACTTCAACTTTAATCCGCACGATCCGGAACACATCGATGAAATGAGTGTCTTGCCGCGCCTGCGCACGCTGCTCAAGTTGCCCGATGTGCCGATGACGGTGAACAAGGTCAGCCATTGGACTTTGGAAGGCGTGCTGGCTGACCGTTACCAGGTCGGGCGGGTGTTCCTGGCCGGTGATGCCGCCCATCGACATCCGCCGACGACGGGCCTTGGTCTGAATACCGCGGTGCAGGACGCCCACAATCTGGCGTGGAAACTCGCTGCGGTCATCAACGGACAGGCCAAACCCGAGCTGCTCGACAGCTACGCCGCGGAGCGCCAGGCCATCGGGCGACGCAATGTTGATTGGGCGATGTTCACTGCGCTCAATCACGGCGTGCTCGATGCCGGCATGGGTTTTTCGCCGCTGCACAACGACGCGATGCGCGCCGCCAGTTTCGAGATGTTTTTCTCGGATACGCCGATGGGCGCGACACGCCGCGCACGGGCGACGGAAGTATTCGAGACCCAGCGCACCGAATTCCAGGCACACGATCTCGAGATTGGCTTCTGTTACATCGACGGTGCGCTTATCGACGACGGCACCCCCGCGCCGATACCTGATCCGATGGGCGGCCACTATCAGGCCACGACCCATCCTGGTCATCGCCTTCCCCATGCGTGGCTGTTACACGCGGGTCAGCGTCTGTCCACGCACGATCTCGTGGGACGGGATGCGGTGTTTTTATTGCTGACCGGCGATGACGGCGCGCCCTGGCAGGCGGCGGCAGATGCGGCCGCGCAAACGCTCGGGGTAAAACTCGTGCGTGCAGCTATCGGCGCAGGCCAGCCCTATGAGGACGCCGACGGCAGCTGGGCGGCGCTGCGTGAAATATCCGCACAGGGCGCGCTGCTGGTGCGGCCTGACAACCATATCGGCTGGCGCAGTCATGGCGCGGCGAAAGATGCCGAAACTGAACTGAGTGGCGCGTTGCGCCAACTGCTGGCGCGCTGAACGGGGAACGGCGCGCTTCCTGCCGTCAGTCGTGCTCCGTCCAGCTTGAACCGTCGCCGCCCGGACCCACACCGTGGCGCGCGAACACGCCGTTCAAATCGTCAAACAGCGCTTCGAGACTGTGGATGAATACCTCAGTGAAACCGCGCGTCAGATCAACCTGACGCAGTCGCGTCAGTTGTTCGTCGAAATACACCGCGTCGCGAATCTGATGACAAAGTGTGCCGGGCGCGAGCGCGGTGAGGTCGGTCTTCGGCGGCACCACATATTGCAGCCCCCGTTCGCATATCAGCCACACGCTGCGCAGTCGCGTCGAGATGTCATGGGTGGCTTCCATCACCGCCAGCGATGAGCGCAGATCGATGGACTCAACCAGCGACAAGGTGCCCTCGCCGCTGTGCAAAGCACCGTGGTCGGCACGAAACAGATTGTCGAGCGCGAGCGCCGTACGCGCCCGCATCGAGGCCTCGAGCCGTGGCCGCGCGGCGTTGAGCTCCATCAGCATCGAGCTCAGCTTTTTGTGTTCATTGGCCGCCGACGTCTGTGCTTTCATGCCCTGCAGGGCCGCCACCACGCCGTCGATGTAATGGCTGGCGAGTAGCGGCGCATGTTGATGCAGCACCGCGCTCAAGGCCGTGATCACAGTGTCGTTGGAGACTGCGGGCGCAGGCGGCGGACTGGCTTTGGCGCGTTTGGCGCCGGATAACGCCAGCAGGTAATTCAACGCCTCGACGGTGTCTTCCTCGAGACCGAGCAAGCGGATCACAAGACCGTGCGCTTCGCGCTGACGAATACGACCGAACACCGAAGTACGTTTGCGCTGACCGTCGAT
>CAMCBY010000408.1 GCA_945873015.1 Klebsiella pneumoniae | reverse complement strand
CGGCGCAAGCGCCTGACGATCACATCGACGGTGCGTTCGTCGATTTCACTGCTGTCGCCCCATACCCCGTCGAGCAACTGCGCGCGCGAATAGACCCGCTCGGGATGTGTGATAAAGAACTGCATCAGGCGAAAGGCGGTTGGGCTCAGCACCACCGGGCGATTGTTGGCGAGCAAACGATGGGTGAGTTTGTCGAGGCGCAGCGCACCGAGTTCGATGACGTCCTGGCCGGGCACCGGCTGGGTGCGACGCATCACCGCACGCACCCGCGCCAGTAATTCACGGGTCGAGAACGGTTTGGTGATGTAGTCATCGACGCCGACGTCCAGCCCCTGAATCTTGTCGTCTTCAGTGGTGCGCGCGGTCAACATGATGATCGGGATGCCGCTGGTACGGGGGTCCCGTTTCAGACGGCGCGCGAAATCCATGCCGCTGATGCCGGGCAACATCCAGTCAAGCAGGATGAGGTCGGGAATGATGGTGCCCATCGCGTGCTGCGCCTGCTGCACGTCCGCCGCTTCGAGATAGTTGTAGCCGCCCCCTGTCGGGGTAAATCCGAGCATCTGCCGGATCGCGGGTTCATCCTCGACGATGAGAATATTGGCTGACATGAGAATGCGGCTGACCGCCGTGCCTTGTTATGCGTGACACTTGTACGGTCTTTATGTGACATGTCGATGAAGATCGTGTGACGGTGGCCACTGATGCCGGGGCCGGCATCACCGCCATGGGTGGCAAGCAGCGCGCGCTGCAGCCGGGCGCGGCTGACACGCGCTCCGCACCCGGCTCAGGACACCACGTTGCGTGGCTCGCCGGCGACAAAAGACTCGATATTGCTCAGCAACTGTTCGACCAGACGCGCCAGGGTACTGTCGCTGGCCCAGGCCATATGCGGCGTCATGATCAGATTGGGCAGTTTCAGATCAAGCAGCGGGCTGCCATCGCGCGGCGGTTCCTGTAACAGTGAATCGATGCCGGCACCACCGAGGCGGCCCGAGCGCAGGGCATCGGCGAGGGCCTGTTCGTTGACGATGCCACCGCGCGCGGTGTTGATCAGGGTCGCAGTGGGTTTCATGCGTGCCAATTCGGTAGCGTCGATGAGATTGGTGGTTTGCGCTGTGATAGGACACGCGATACACAGCACATCGGCGCGCGCGATGGCGTCGTCAAAAGACACGCGACCGGCACGCGGCTGCGCGCCCTTGCGCTCGGCAATCAGTATTTCCATATCGAATGCCGCGCCAAGCTGCGCCAGACGTTTGCCGAGCGCACCATAACCGATGATGGCGAGTGTGGCGGCGTAAAGGTCCTGCGGCAACGGGGCTTTTTGTACGCCATAAAATTTTGATCGTTGCCATTCTCCGGCCTCGAGTGCCTGACGATAAACCAGCAGTTGGCGACGGATGCTCAACATCATCGCGAACGCATGTTCCGCCACCGCAGGAGTCGACCAGTCACGCACGTTGGTGACGGTGATGCCGGCGCGCCGACACGCAGCGACATCTATACATTCATGGCCGGTCGCAGACACGGCAATCAGCTTGAGGTCTGGCAGCGCGGCGATCGTCGCGGCGTCGAAGCGCACGCGGTTGGTGATGGCGATGCTGGCGCCCGCGAGCCGCTCCAGCACCTGCGCCGGCTCGGTGGTTGGATATTCCTGCCATTCATGACGGAAGCGCAGCGGCCGCAGCGTGGTGCGAATCGCAAATCTGTCGAGGAACACAACTTTCATGGCGGATGCTGTTTGCCCTCAGTGTGATGGATGGCCGACGCGTGAACGGTACAGAGTTTGATAGCGAAGACAGGGCGGCCGCAAGGCGCCGTGATGCTTCTGTCATAACTCATCGCGGGTCGCATAACCCGCCAGGGCGATAAGCAACCGCGCCAACTGATAGGCGAGCCAGGTGGTGATGCGCTGCGCTGGCGGCAACGGCGCGGCCAGCTCCTCAGTGATGCGGCGTGCGTGCTGCTTGAGTGCCTGCTGCAGACTTGTATGGAGGGTCGCGGCGATGCTGCGGTCACGAATGACGACATTGGCCTCGCGCGACAGCCACAGACTGAACGGATCGATATTCGACGAGCCGACCGTCAACCATTCGTTATCGATGACCGCAACCTTGGCATGCAGATGGGCTGCGGTGTATTCCCAGATCTCAATACCGCTGGCGAGAAAAACACCATACAGCGCATGTGTCGCGCGGTGGATGAGCGGATGGTCGGGCCTTCCCTGCAGCAGCAGACACACGCGGACGCCGCGCGCAGCTGCCCCCAGCAAAACACGGCGCATGCGCTGGCCCGGCAGAAAGTAGGCACAAGCCAAAAATATCTCGTGCTGGCTGGCGTCTATGGCCGCGATATAGGCGTCTTCGATACGACGCCGATGACGCAGGTTGTCGCGCGTCAGCAGTGCGGCAAGACTGCCGCCCGACTGCGGCGCGGGGGGCGCGCAGCGTGCCATACGCGGATAAGCCGGCGCACGCGCCGCAAGCCACCCCACCCACAGCCACAGACGCCGCGCAGCCCGATGCATGTCACCCACCAGCGGCCCTTCGATGTACACCGCAAAGTCATAACGCGGCGGGCCGTCATGATGCTCGCCGCGGTCATCGATGATGTTGATGCCACCGCAGAATGCGCGTTCACCGTCGATGACCACGAGTTTGCGATGCATACGGCGCAGATGACTGGTATGCAGGGTGAAACGTCGCGGTGACGGGCGATAGATCAGTAATTCGATACCGCTTGCACGCAGCTTCGCATCGAACTCCGCCGTCAGTCGTTTGCAACCGATACCATCGAGCAGCAGGCGTGTCTTGACACCGCGTGCGGCCGCCTGCGCCAGCGCCGCAGCGACCGCCAAGCCGGTGGCGTCTTCGTCAAAGATATAGGTTTCCAGATGGACCTCACGCCGCGCGGCATCTATCGCCGCCAGCAGCGCGGGAAAATACTGGTCGCCGGTTTCAAGCAGCGTAATGCGATTGCCCGCTGAAAAGCGCACGCAGGATCTCCGGGCCCGGGCTCGCGCTCAGCACACGCGCGTCAGGGCAGAATTCGTTGCAGGGTGTTATCACGCACCACGTAATGGTGATAGAGGCCGGCCAGCGCGTGCATCCCGACGAGACCATACCCGACCAGCGCCAAGGTCTCGTGGATTTCGAGCACCTGGCGCGCCAGCGCTTTGTCGGCAGCGACCAGCGCCGGCAGTTCAAGACCGAAGAACGGGATGGGTTTGCCCGCCGCGCTCAAAGTCAGCCATCCCAATACCGGCATCACAATCATGAATACATATAAGGCGCCGTGCACGGCGCTCGCCAAACGCTGCTGCCAGAGCGGCGGTGGCGGGATTATCAACACGCGCTCGCCTGCCGCGCGCACCGCGAGGCGCACCGCGACCAGCAGGGGCACACTGAGGCCCAACATGAAGTGCCAGGTCTTCATGCCTTCGCGGGTCGCGCTGCCCTTGGGAAAATAACCGCGAAATTCCATGCAGACATAGATGACGACGAGCAACACCAGCATCAGCCAGTGCAGGGCCAACGACAATCTGCCGTAGCGTTGTTCTGTATTGAATAAACTCATTTCAGTGCTCGCTATTGTCTGCAACTCCTAAGGTTCATCAGCCTATACAGCACGCTTGCGCTGCCGTCTGTCGGCTGCCCCCCCCGCGCCGCTGAGCATAACGCCGATCCATGCGCACGCGGCGCACGTGCGCTGTTATTTCGATGCCATAATCGGACAACATTGAGGAGACATGTCATGGATCATCATCCCGCCTTCGCCGCCGGCTCAGTGGCCGTCATCACCGGTGCCGCCGATGGCATCGGCCTCGCCGCCGCGCGCCGATATGCCCAGTTCGGCATGCATGTGCTGATGGCCGACCTGCACGCCGACAAACTCGCGACCGCCGCCGACGAGGTGCGTGCAATCGCCGCTCACCATGGTGGACGTATTGAGGCGCTGGTCACTGACGTCAGTCAGTCCGCACAGGTCGATACACTCAAGACGCGGGCCTATGAGTTATTCGAACATGTCGATGTCTTGATGAATAACGCCGGCACCAGTCAGCCGACCACTGCGTGGTCGGGGCTCGCGCAATGGCAGCACATCATG
>CAMCBY010000407.1 GCA_945873015.1 Klebsiella pneumoniae | reverse complement strand
CTCGGCGCGTGGTTGGCATTGCAGGCGCAGTTTGTTCATCAAGTCCGACACTGCCACCGACGAGCGTCGTCAAGGGAAAGTGGATCTCAAAGCGCGTGCCTTCGCCCAGCACCGAATCGAGACTGATGTGGCCACCCTGGCCATGCACGATCCCGTGCACCATCGCGAGCCCCATGCCGGTACCGCCGCTGCCCGACTTGGTTGAGAAGAACGGTTCGAAGATCCGTTCGCGTACCGCCGGCGCGATGCCAGGCCCGTCGTCCGCCAGTGACAACACCGCATAGTCGCCCGCAAAACTGTTATGACATGAGGCGCAATGGGCATCGCTGCGCGTGGCGCGATACAGGCGCACGCGGATGTTGCCGGTGCCTTGCAGCGCATCGCGCGCGTTGATGCACAGGTTGACGATAATCTGCTGCAGTTGCACGGCATTGGTCATGACCGCCGGCAGATCGCGCGCGTAGTCGACGCTGAAATCGAGACTGCTGGGCAAGGTCGGGCGCACCATTTTCAAGGCCTGATCGACCAGCGGCGGCAACAGCGCACTGCGCAGTTCCGTACCTTCGCCACGACTGAAGGCCAGCATCTGACTCACCAGTTCGTGACCACGCTCGCCGGCCTGTTGCACTTCGCGAACGTAGTCAATGAGTTTGTCGGGCATCACCGCCGAGAAACGCTGCAACGCCAATCCCGAATAACCGAGGATACTGGCGAGGATATTGTTGAAGTCGTGGGCGATACCACCGGTCAACAGTCCAATCGCTTCCATCTTCTGCGCCTGCTGGAGATTGCGCTGCAGGCGTGCACGTTCGAGCTCCGCGTTCTTGCGGGCAGTGACGTCGATAGACACACACAGAAAACCGAGCATCTTGCCCGACGCATCGCTGTGACGGTGCGCGCGCGTTTCTATCCAGCGCGTATTGCCACTCAGGAAAACGAAACGGTTCTCCAGTACCACTTCGGTGGCGGGTGGATTTGCGACCAGCGCCATGACCTGACTGCGAATATTGTCGCGGTCGTCAGGGTGGGTGACTTCCAGCACGGCGGCCATCGTCAACGGTCCGTGCGGCAGGCCGACGGCCGGCGCAAATTCTTGTGAACTGGCGGTAATACGATCGCTCGCCACATCCCAGAACCACGACATCATGCGCGCCGCCGACAAGGCCAGCGTCAGACGCGCTTCGCTCTCGCGCAACGCCATCTCCGAGCTTTTGCGTGCGGTGATATCCATGATGTGGCCAAACCACACCACCGCACCATCGGCCTCGCGACGCGGATTGGCATGACCGAGCAGCCAATGCACTTCGCCATCGGGCCCGTGAATGCGGTATTCCTCGCGCCACGCCGTCAGGTCAACGGCCGAGGTTTCAATCGAGGTTGCGATGCGCGCCTGATCTTCCTCGTGCAGACGGTCCATGAGGATGCTGGCGTCGTGCTGAACCTCCTCGGCGCTGACGCCGAAGATTGCGCGCACGCCTTCACTGCAATAGGGATGGCTTGCGCTGCCATCGGCCGCGCGGCGATATTGATAAACCATGCCCGGCACCAGCGCGGCGATGCCGAGCAGGCGCTGCTCGGACTGCTCACTGGTATTGATATCCCAGGTGACACCCACCAGACGTTCCGGTCTGCCCACAGCGTCTCGCTGCACTCGACCGCGAGACTCCACCCACCATCGGCGAGCATGACGCGAAACTTGGGCGCGTATTCGTGCCCGAATTTGAGGGTCTGCTCGAACGCGTTGTGTAATACCGCATGGTCTTCGGTGACGATACGCTCGAGCAGTTCGCCGAATTCCCACTCGCGGCGCTCGCTCTCCAGCCCATAGAAGCGCCCATAGTTGCCCGACGAACGATAGCGATTGGTATAGAGGTCGCGGTCCCACAGCACCATGCCGATGGATGACATCGCCAGATCCAGCCACGCACGACTATCGCGCAGACTCGCTTCCAAAGCCTTGCGTTCAGTAATATCGAGCGAAATGCCGAAGATCCTCGGCGCGGTGCCGGCCTCGGCTGGCACCGAGGCAAAACGGGCCTCCATCCAGCGCAGTTCGCCGCCCGGCAGTTTGATTCGCGCATCGAAACTGAAAGCCGCCGGCGGCATCGGGTCCTGCAACAGTTTGGCAATCGCACTCTTGATGCCCGCGCGATCGTCTTCGTGAATCAAAGCCACAATGTCGGCCATCGCCAACTCACGGGTGTGCAGCGGCAGGCCATGCAGTTCGTTGTAGTTCGGCCCGGTCAACAGCACACACCGCTTGGCATCGAATTCCCAGCTTGCATAGCGCGCGCTGTTCTCACTGAAATGCAGGCGTTCGGCGGCCTCGCGGCGCTCGCCGATGAAAGCCGACGACATGGTCGGGTCGGGCCTGAGTTCCAGCGCAGGCGCGTCAGGCGCATAGCTGCTCGCTTGCGCACCGTGTAAGGTCAGATGCAGGCGCCTCACATCGTTGACGCCGGCGAGCACGCGCACGCGTGCACGGTGCTGATGGTTGCCGGACGCATGGGCATGCAGGCAGATAAAATCGAACGGCTCGCGTGCGGCCAGCGCGTGCGCCAGCCAGGCGCGTAGTTGCACCGCATCCTGCTCTGGCCATAAATCCGCCACGGCTTGTCCGAGCAGTGCGCCGGCGTGTTCATCGGCGCTGTCAATCATGCCCGCTTCGTCGAGCACCAGCAGTAGTGGCGCGTGGCGGTCGAGCAAGCTCGCAAGTTGCGCAGGTAGACAGTGCAGCACAGCAGGGGTAGTTGAATTGGTCACAGGCGTCATTGATGTGGAACCCTGCGCGATTATCCAGCATTTTCAGCGCTGAACGGCCAAAGATTGCGCCCTCGCGCAGAATTTGTCGATCGTTTCAACAGATCGCTGCAAGCGCTGCAAACGATCGAGACGCAGGCCGAGCCCGGGTCGCTCGCGGCCGTGCCGCAAGCGTTGCAAAGCGCGCCTCGATTACCTAGTGTGCTGTCCCGTGATGAACTTCGATAATTCGCGCCGCCAGCGGAGTGCGAGGCAAGGCGCGAGGAGGAGTGAGCGGCGCTATCGCGACGACGAGCAACGCCGCATCGCGCTTCGAAGGCGAGTGAATTATGAAGATTCATTGCGGGACAGCACACTAGATTGCGCCGAACCCGGCGACGCCTTGCCCGACCGCCACAAAGGACCACGCCATGCGCACCCTGCTCGACCACCTCAATACCAAACTTCCGATTTGGAACGCCGGCATGGGCGGTGGCCTGGCCGGCCCGGCGCTGGTCGCCGCGGTATGTGAAGCAGGCGGCCTGGGTGTGCTCGGCGCGGGCGGCGCGCCGGCCGCACGAATTTGTGACTGGGCAGCCCAGATCCGCGTCCTGACGTCGCGCCCTTTCGGCGCCAACATCATCCTGCCGATGTCCGACGGCAGCGATGTCGAAGCCTGTTTCGACGCGCGCGTGCCGGTGCTGGTACTGTTCTGGGGCGACGCGCAGCCCTACGTCAAAGACGCGCATAAGCGCGGCATGTTTGTGGTCGCGCAATGCGGGGGCGCCGCGGACGCGGTGGCTGCCGCCGATGCCGGAGTCGATGCAGTAATCGTGCAGGGTGTCGAAGCCGGTGGCCACGTGAAGGCGCTCGAACCGCTACAAACGACAGTCGCGGCGGCGGTCAAGGTGCTCGGCCCGGTGCCGGTGATAGCCGCCGGCGGCATCGCCACCGGCGCCGATATCGCCGATGCGCTGGCGCTCGGCGCACAGGCGGTGTCACTCGGGACGCGTTTTGTTGCCAGCCTCGAGGCCAACGCGGTCGGCGAATACAAACAGCGCATCGTCAAGGCTGCCGCCAGCGACACCGTGCTGACCACGCTGTTCGATATCGGCTGGCCCAATGCCAATCACCGCGTCATCCGCAACAGCACCTATGAGCGCTGGGAGGCGGCCGGCAAACCGGCCAGCGGCGAGCGCCCCGGCGAGAAACAGGACATCGGCGAACTCGTGTTCGGCGAGCGTCGTGTGTTGCTGCAACGTTACTCGGTGATAGCGCCACTCGCCGGTTTCGATGGCGACCTCGACGCGATGGCCTTGTATGCCGGCGAGTCGGTCGAACGTATTACCGACATCGCGTCGGGCGCCGAAATCATG
>CAMCBY010000406.1 GCA_945873015.1 Klebsiella pneumoniae | reverse complement strand
ACCCGACCGGCAATGTGATCTCCAATGCCGAGTTGCATACCCTGCTCGACATGACCCGTGCGGCCGATGTGCCGTTGATTATCGACAATGCCTATGGCGCGCCGTTTCCCGACATCATGTTCAGCGCCGGCGAGCCGGTCTACGACGAGCATGTCATCTACTGTATGAGTCTGTCCAAACTCGGGCTGCCGGGTTTACGCACCGGCATCGTCATTGCGCGCGCTGAAATCATCGAGGCGGTGCGTAGTTTCAACGCCATCCTGACACTGTCCTCAAGCAGCCTCGGAGCGAGTTTGGTCACGCCTTTGTTTGAGAGCGGCGAAGTGCTGCGTCTGGCCCGTGATGTGGTGCGGCCGTTCTATCTGGAGCGCGTTACCCAGGCGGTGGCGTGGTGTCACCGTTACCTTGCGGGCTGTCCGTTCCGTATTCACGTGCCGGAAGGCGCCATCTTTCTGTGGCTGTGGTTCGAGGATTTGCCGATCACCGCGCAGGCGCTGTATACGCGCCTCAAGCAGCGTAATGTGCTGGTGATCCCGGGGCAGTTCTTTTTCCCGGGGTTACACCAGGACTGGCCGCATAAAGATCAATGCCTGCGTATTTCTTACGCGCAGTCAGCGCGCGAGGTCGAGCAGGGCATCGCCATCATTGCCGAAGAGGTGCGGCGCGCTTATCAGCAAGGCTGACGCGCGCTGCGCTTACGGGGTGGGCGGTTGCAGATGGTCGCGCAGCAGGGTCTGTGCGGGCGACAGTAATTTGTCCATAAAGCTGCGGGGACGCTCCAGGCGGACCCTGTAGACGGCTTTCTGCTTGGCCGCAGTGACCAGGTATTCATCGCTGGTGACGAGACTGTCGACCAGGCCGAGCTCCAGCGCACGTGTGCCAAACCAGTACTCCCCAGTGCCGACCCGTTCGATGTCGAGGCCAGCGCGGTGGTGGCCGACAAATTCCTTGAACAGGGCATGTGCGTCGTCGATTTCGGTCTGAAACTTCTCGCGTCCCGCAGCGGTGTTCTCGCCAAACATCGTCAGCGTGCGTTTGTATTTGCCGGCGGTAACGAGTTCGAAATCGATGTCGTGTTTGCGCAGCAGGCGATTGAAGTTGGGAAGCTGGGCGACTACCCCGATGGAACCGATGATGGCGAACGGGGCTGCGATGATCTGATCCGCGACGCAGGCCATCATGTAGCCGCCACTGGCGGCGACCTTATCCACGGCGACCGTCAATCGAACGCCGTGGTCGCGGATCCGTTGCAATTGTGAGGCCGCCAAACCGTAGCCGTGGATGGTGCCGCCGGCGCTTTCGAGCACCACCAGCACTTCGTCGCCCGGCTGTGCGACGGACAGCACAGCCGAAATTTCGTGACGCAGCGAGGCCACTGCCTCAGCGCGCAGATCGCCGGCAAAGTCGCACACGTACAGGCGCGGTTTCGGCGCGGTTTCGAGCGCCAGCTTGCGGGTTTTCTTGACGTCTTTCAGGCGTTGCTTGAACGCTTTGGGCGGCAGCAGCACGGCCTCCATATCGAGTTGACGATCGAGCAGCAGGTCGTTGAGGTATTCGATGTCGAGCGTCGGCTGGGGGCTGTGGCGCCGCGCATTTTTCAGTCCTACGATGGCCAGCACGACTGGCAACAGGCACAAACCTGCGACCGTTAAAGCCTTGGCGGCGAACAACACATATTCGATCACGAAATACATCGGCAGGAACTCCGTTCATGGCGCGTTTCGCCCGTCGCGTCAGTGTAGACGCAGAGTGGCGAGGGTGAGTACGCGCGCGCGGCGCGCAGTTCGTCGTTCAGGGATGGGCGCGAGCCGCGTCCTTGAGGTAGCACTCGGTGTGGCAGATGCGTTCGACGATACGCGCGCGCTCGGCGTCACTTGCGGACAAAAACCACAGCCCAATCTCAAACCCGTCACAGCATTCGCGGACCAGAATGACCTTGGCGGTAAAGCGTTGCACCCGGCCCCGTAATGGGATCTCGAGGTCGAGGGTAGTGCCTGCGGGAATATATTCGACGGAATGAAAACTCAGACCGATATCGCCCGCAGAGACTTGCACCTGACGGGAAAACCACGGCATCAGCGTCCGTCGCCGGTAGCGCAACGGAAACTGAGCCGGGTGAGGGATGAAGTCGTTATTAGAATTATCGAAGCGAGTGGGACTAGTACTCGCAATGGGCATTGAGAACGGCTGAGCACGGCCTTGTTTTTGGCTGTCGTTGCTACGCATCGTCCAGACCTCGCAAATTTAGTTCCTATTTTTAATAGGTTGCGAGGCTCATTTATAGTCAGTTCGAGTTTCGGTGTCAAGCTGCATCTGGCGGTACAGACACCGACGCCGCACAGGCCCGCTACTGCCCGGTGCGAGGAGGCGCAGTGCTCTCAGCCACCGCTGGTGTCGCGGGCGCTGACATCCAACCAGGCACCGACCAGCTCGATGGTGTCTCCGTCACCGTCACGCACCGCTCGTATCGAATCGATGACGGTGAAGTAGGTGCCATCGCGGTGCCGCACGCGATACTCGGCCACCGCAAAGCCGGGGTCGGCGCCGGTCAGTGCCAAGAGCAGTTCGCGGTAGCGCGGCGTGTCGCCGGGATGAATCAGTTCTTGCCAGAAATTGGCATCAACTACCGCAGCCGTGCGTTCGTAGCCGGTCAGGCGGAAGAAATTTTTGCTGACATAGCTCGGATGTAACGCGCCGTGATCGCAGGAGAAGCTGTATAGCACCGCGGGACTGAATTCCACCCAGTACTCGAGCAATTCATTGGCCTCGTCGAGATCCTGGATCTTCTCGTCGAGCTCGGCATTGATGCGAGCCAACTGCTCGCGCAAGCGACGTTCGTCGGCACGCGCTTCAAAGTAGGCGCGCGCTTCGGCGAGCGTCGTGGCCAGGGATTGCGGCTGCCAGGGTGTGCGCACAACCCGGTACACGCTGCCGTCCTGCAAGGCGCCGAGGGCGGTTTCCAGCGCGTCATGGGCAATGCACATCACGCCCACCGTGTCCGGCCAGCGTCGCTGGCGCTCGCGCTGCAGGCCGATACCGGCCGACCCGGCGAGAGAATCATCCGTGATCAGCAAGGCGTAGCCACCATCACCATCGAGCAGGGTCTGCGCTTCGCTGACGTCGGCAAGCAATTGGTAATCGAAGTCCTGACGCAATAGCGCGTGCACTTCTGCCGCAAGCGCGGGGGATAAGGCGACGCCTAGCGCCTTCGGCTTTGTCTGCTTCATAGCTGCATCTCAACCCTTAACAGACGCCGGAGCAAGCTGCGCGTGTCGCGGCCTTTGCTGCAGCCCGACTTTGACAGCGGAATCGGGACACTGCCATCGGGGCTGGACGCTGTGGCAAATTCAAGGTGAAGGCGGGTGTTGGCCCGGTGTTATCATGCCGCATGGATCTTTTCTTCCGCTTCGATTTCGCCGCCGCACGATTTTTGCCGCAGCTACCCGCGAGCCATCGCTGCAGCCGTGTGCATGGCCATACTTTTCACATCGAGCTGACCATTCGCGGTGAATTGGGTGAGGACTCGGGATGGATAGTCGATTTTGACGATGTCGACCGCGCCATGCTGGAACTGAAGGAAGCGCTCGACCACCGGCAACTGAACGATGTGCCGGGGCTGGAAAATCCCACCACTGAAAAGTTGGCGCAGTGGTTGTGGGGGCGGATGGCTGAGCGTTTTGCCGGACTGTATTGTGTGACTGTACAGGAGCACCCGGCGCGCGGCGTACGCTACTTTGGTCCCGCCGCCTGAACGGCCGGCCGCTCAGGCAGGCGAGAACCAGGACTCAGGTGGGCATCGGGTGCCAACCGGCATCCGCCCACAATTGACCGCTGACGGCTGAATTGCGGATCAGAAAGGAGATTGCGTCGGCAATCTCCTCGGGCCGGATCAGACGCTTGATCTGGGTGGCCGGAAGCACTTGGGTCTGAATGTAGTCTTCACCAAGGGCACGCACCATCGGTGTGTCGGTAAAGCCGGGGTGCAGTACCGCACAACGCACTCCGTAGTACATCGCTTCTTTCATCAAGGTCGAAGCAGCACCTTCAAGGCCGACCTTGGTGGTCGCATAGGAAATCTGGCCTTTGTTGCCCTGCGAGGAGACTGATCCGATAAATACGATCACGCCCTG
>CAMCBY010000405.1 GCA_945873015.1 Klebsiella pneumoniae | reverse complement strand
ACGCAGGCAGGAACACCCCGCTGAGCGCAGCAGCAGCTGAGACAGGGCTGCGCGGCGGGGTGTTCCTGCCTGCGTCTATGCCGTAATCTGACGGTCCGCCCATTATGGAATGTCGGGCCGGCTGACGCTGGCCGCAGCTAGCGCATATGCAACGCCGCTCTTTGTTGAAAATCATGGCGCTGGCCAGCGCCTGGCGCAGTCTGAATGCTGCCACCACCACCCTGCCCGAGGCACCTGAGCAGGGTTTTGACTATGCGTGGCTGAAGGGCCAGGCACGCAGCCTCGCCGCGCAGGCCTATGACGCCCACGAAGGTGAACTGCCGCAGTCGCTGCTGGATGTCAGTTACGCCCAGTACCAGCTCATTCGTTACCGCCCCGATCACTCGCTGTGGCACAGCGAAAAGCGCGGTCTTGAAGTGCGTTTTTTCCACCCGGGTTTTATTTTCAAACGCCCGGTGCATCTGTTCGAAGTGCAGGACGGCAGCGCCAGGCCCATCGTCTACAACCCGGCTGCCTTTGATTTCAGTAAAAGTGGTGTCGATGGCAGTCAGTTCAGTCCCGATATCGGCTACGCAGGTTTCCGTGTCATCGATGAGACCAACCCGGAAATAGACGTCGCCGCGTTTCTCGGCGCGAGCTACTTCCGCGCGGTGGGCGCCGAGAGGCAGTACGGCATGTCAGTGCGCGGCCTCGCCATCGATACTGGCGCTGCGCACCCGGAAGAGTTTCCCTATTTCACCCACTTCTGGCTCGAACGCCCGCCCGTCGGCGGCTTTCATCTGGTGATCTACGCGTTGCTCGATTCGCCGAGCTGCAGTGGCGCCTACCGTATCGAGATGGTGCCCGGCGAGCATATGGTGATGGACGTCGACGCGGCAATTTATCCGCGCCAGACCATCGAGCGACTGGGTATCGCACCGCTGACCAGCATGTATCAGACCGGTGAAAACGATAAGCGGCTGGCTAACGACATCCGTCCCGAGATCCATGATTCCGACGGTCTCGCGATGTGGACTGGTAACGGTGAATGGATGTGGCGACCGCTCGAGAACCCGCGCCATCTGCGTTACAACCATTACAGTGATCACACGCCGCGCGGCTTTGGATTGTTACAGCGCGACCGCAACTTCGATCACTATCAGGACGACGGCGTGTTCTACGAGCGGCGTCCCGGTGTGTGGGTCGAACCCAAGGGCGACTGGGGTGCGGGCGGCGTGGTGCTGGTCGAACTGCCCACCGCCGACGAGACTTTCGACAACATCGTCGCGTTCTGGCAGCCGCAAACGCCGCCCACCGCCGGCGATGAAGTGCTGTACGCCTACCGGCTGTACTGGGGCCACAAGGCGCCAGTGACGCCGCATCTGGCGACCGTCGCCGCCACCCGCACCGGTATCGGCGGTGTAGTCGGCAACAAGCGTGAAAAGTTTTCCTGGCGTTTTGCCATCGACTTCGCCGGCGGCAAGCTGCCGCTTCTCGCGCACGACGCGCGTGTCGACCTCAAGCTCGAACTCAGCCGCGGCAGCGCCGAGACCACCTCGTGTCGGCCGCTGGAAGCGATCAAGGGCTACCGCGCGATATTCGACCTGGTGCCGGACGAATCGACCGACCCCATCAACCTGAAGCTCTATCTTGAATTCGACGGCGTGCCCTTGAGCGAAACCTGGGTTTACCAATATTCGCCGCCGCCGCTGGAAGAGCGCAGGTTTTAAGCTACCCCCTGTACGCGCGAACTCATCCTCACATTCCGCCCCCTGCAGGTGCGACAAATTCGCACATTAAGGCCGACCACGAGGCGCTTAAGCCCAGGCATCTAATGTGCGAATGAATTCGCACCTACAGAATCAGCACTTGCTCGCCGCTAAAGGTCTCGGAAGCCCCTTCGACCGCTGGTCGAACCCGGCCGCTGTTGTCCAGGAGACCCGATAATGTTGAGCACCGACGAAGAACTCCATCACCGCCGCCTGCATCATGAGCTCGAGCAGGCGATCACGGCTATCAATCGCAGTCAGATTGGCGGCGTGACCGGACAGATCAGCAAGACCGCGTTCATCAATGTGGTCAAAATGGTGGCCTGCCTGCGCGCGCGCTACCTGCATACGGTGCTGGATCTGGGTAAGGACTGCCACAGCGAATGTATTACCACCGAGGCGGCCCTCGAGTTGCAGAGACTGCGCCAGGCCTACACCGAAGCGATGGACGGTTTTGCCGCGCTGGAGCACGCCGTCAAGCGCGGCTACCTGCAGATAGCCGAATAACGCCGCTGGTTGCGACTGCCGCGCGCGCCTACAGGTGCGCCCGTGGCCGCCCGAGCGCTGCCAGCGATCTACCTCCGCCTTCAATCATATCCGTCGTCACCCGCAAACACCGTTCGTGCGGCGTCAGCGCATAGGCCTGACGCAACTGCCGTTCCAGCACTTCTACCGTTGCTTCCGAGACATCCTCCCCTAGCGCTGCACGTGTGGCGACGCGGCGCCGTAACTCATCGGGTGGCGCATCACAGCAAAGAATGTGCACTGGCGCGCCGCAGGCTGCCGCAAGCGCGATAAACGGCGCGCGATCATCCTCTTTCAGAAAAGTCGCATCGACCACCACGCTGTAGCCGGCACTCAGCACCTCACGCGCCAGCGTCAGCAGGCGTGCATAGGTCGCGGTATTCATCGCTGCCTCATACAGGCCGGCGTGTGGCGCGCTGCCACTGCGCGCGTCGAGCGCGAGTCCGGCGAGGCGACGTCGTTCGATGTCTGAGCGCAGATGGATAAAACCGCTGCGCGCCGCAAGCTTTTGCGCATAGTGGCTCTTGCCGCTGCCTGACACGCCGTGGGTGAGCACCAGACCGGCGCGGCCCTGGGGCAGCAGATAGGCTTGCGCAAGTGCGATGTGGCGCAGCGCCTGGCCGTGCTCAGCGGCGCTGCCTGCGCTGACCTGCGCGCCGCGCAGCAGTGCAACCTTGGCGCGCACCAGCGCGCGATACGCGCAATACAGCGCCAGCACGTGCAGCCCCGCGTAGTCATCCGCCGCTTCGAGATAACTGTTCAGAAACTGATGCCCGAGCTGTGGTGCGTCACGCTGGTCGAGATCCATGAGCAGAAAGGCGGCGTCCGAGAGGCTGTCGATTACACGCAGTTCGTCGTTGAACTCGATGCAATCAAACGCCTGCAGCACACCTTCATAGGCCACCACATTGGCGCAGTGCAGATCGCCGTGGCAGTCACGCACATGGCCTGCAGCCTGCCGCGCAGTGAACAACGGCATGGCTTTGTCGAGGTGCACCTCGAGTGCCTCGCGCAGGGCCGCCGGCAGCAAGGCCGCGAGCGGTGCACTTATGACCGCTTCCATCTGCTGCCGGACCAGCGCTGCGCTGCCCGGCCGCGCGCCTGCTTCGACGGGCGCCGCGGCGCGCTGCTGGGTGGCGAGCTGGCCGGCGAAAGTCTGCACCAGCCGTGCATCGACGCCCGCTCCTGCCAGCAATTCGGCGAGCGTGGCGTGGGCCGGAAAACGCCGCATACGCACCGCATATTCGCGCTGACCATCGATGTCCACGGTTTCCACACCAAGATAAAGGCGCGGGGCATAACGGGCGTTCAAGGCCAATTCGCGCGTACAGAAATGTCGACGGCGTTCCAGCGTGCTGAAATCGACGAAGCCGAAATTGACCGGTTTCTTGAATTTGTAAGCGAACTCGCCGGCCAGCAATACCAACGAGATATGGGTCTCGATGAGCTGTGTGTCATCGCTCGGTGCGGCGGCCCGCAGGCGCGCGCGGAATGCTTCGACCAGGGCCGGCAGCGGCAGAGTATCGGTCACAACGCGGGCTCGCGAACAAGGGCCACCAGTGTATGCCTTGCTCGCCGTCACGGGCATTGATGTCGATCACTGCGTGAGGCGTCGCGCCAATCTAAGCTGACGTCGCCGATGATGGTGCGGCAGGCGGGGGAGAGGGGCAAGTGACGTTCAGCAAATCGTTGGCAGCGGATGCCTTATACCGGGCGTGCACAAGTGATGCGCTGCCTTTCGCGACCACCGCGGAGCTTGCCGATGGCAGTGCGCCGTTTGGTCAGCAGCGCGCCATCGAGGCCATTCGTTTCGGCGTCGAAATGCACCTGCCGGGCCACAACCTGTTCGTGATGGGGCCGGCGGGC